>DATKWR010000519.1:0-4927 GCA_035529475.1 Sedimentisphaerales bacterium
GTGGGGGTCGGTTGTCATACTCCACTCCCGTTCGTGGGCGGCTGGTTCAGCATTGCAGCCTGTTTAGCAGATTCTTGCAATGAAGCCAAGGTAATCGCCGTGATACCCTTCGCGTTCATCTCCGCAACTCGCAGAGCGTAGTCCATGTTCGTCTTATCACGCTCGCGGTCGTCCTCCATCCGGAGCTTGACCATATCAAGCTGCATCTTTTGCTCGGCTTCCTGCTGGCGCTGCTGCGCCTTCATGCCCTCAACCTTGATAAACGCCTCGGCCTGCGGATCGGGCGGCGGTGGCGCGTCCTGCTTCGGCGGCTCATTGGTCGGCTTGGCCGGGTTCACAAAGAATTCCTCCGGGTTTTTCAGGCCCGCAGTCGTTACAAACCGTTCATACGAATTGTAAAGGTTGCCCATCGTTACAAGCGGCGAACCCTGCATCAAGTGCGCCTTCTGCTCGTCAATGATTTTCTGCAACAGGCCCAACCGCATTTCCTTGTCAATCGTACCAGCGCCGACGTTCACCGTCATATCGGAACGATCTTGCCATGAACGGGGATCGACTTCTACATAATCGTTGCGTAGTTTAACCGTGATGGCCTTTGAAGCGTTCCGCCGCATATCGCCATGAATGCCCATCATCAGATGTTTCAGGCCAGTCTCGGCAAAAATACGGGCATACAGCGCCAGCTTCTTCATGCTGGCGTTCATAATCTTCTGCATACCGGAGGCCGTTTTGTTCAGGCTGTTGGAGTCCAACCCCTGATTGTACCGGGTGACGCCCGTTCGATTCTCGCGCACCGTGTCCACATATTCAATCGCGGGAAGAATTGCGGCCATGATCGACGGCGGCGCGTGCTCGAAATAATGCCCAGGCTGCGCCGTGCGCAAAATCTTGCCGGGCCGATCATGCAGCAAGTCTGACAACGTGCTTTCACCCATTCCGCCTTCTGCAATCTCTCGGGTAACGTTGTTCGTCAAATAGATGTTGTCCAGCATTTGCCGGAACAGCACCGTCTTGATCCGCTGCAAGTCCTCGACCAACTCGGCAACACCACGGCCGTAATGCCGATGGGGAATGGGTACGGGCGTCCAGGAACTAAACGGCTGCACCTCCACTTCGTCGTTATCGTCCTTGCCGCCATCGGCCCACCGTAGGATTTGACCTTCGGCACCGCCCACCATGATCTTGCGGCGCTCGGCCCGACCATCGTCGTCGTAGTCCACCAGCATGTAGCATTCATGTACAAGCACCTGCCGCGTGGCCTCGTCGTTTTCCTCGCGCTGGTCAAATTCACTGGAACCACGGCTAGAGAACCTGTCAATCTTTTCCTCCGACATTTCGTCGTCGGCATAGTCCGGCAAGCTCTTAATCTGTTCTTCCTCGTAACCCATTTCAACCAATTCTGTAACCATCATCGAGCGCCGATGCGCTATGAACGGGCAATCATCCAGGCTCACCTTGTTCCACCGCGGCGATACCAGCATTTCCTCGGGCGGCACGGATTCGATAATCTCGCGCTCCTCCGTCCGGGTTAGCCGAACCTCAACAGAAAGCGACGGCTCCATAAAAGCCGACACGATTTCAGCCATCGGATTGGCCGGCGCGGGCTGCATATCATCGGCGTCAGCCTCTTCAGCATCTTCAAGTCCCTCTATATCTTCCCTCAGTATCTCAACTTCGACGCCCTTAGATTCCCAGTCCGCTTGCATCTGCGCCCATTGAACAACCGAAACACCCTCGTATTCCTCCGTCGTGATTTTGTCCTTCACGCTCCAATAACGCTTTACATAGCCGTTCTTCTGAATCAGCCCGTCCTTGATGAAGTTGTAAAGCACCATGAAGCCGTCGTTCTTTCGACTGAACACGAAATTTACAGTGTCCGTTTCCTGCTCGGCAAGCTCCTCGTCCTCCGGGCCTTCAGGCTCAAAGCTCACAACCTTGTCGCCGCCCGTGAAGATTTCCATCAGTTCGGGCATGATCCATTCAATCGTATCCGACACGTCAGACGATACCACCGACGAACGATTTTCCGTTTCATCGCCGTATAGCTCGCCCATGTATCGCTCGAACGAATTGGCGCGCGACGAACTGATTTCATCGCCAACCGCGCCGGTGGCCTGATTGATCTGCCGTGAGATTGAGGCTTCAAGTTCTTCAGGTGTCATGCGTCAATCCTTCAGGCGATGTTGGCGAGTGGCGGATATTCTAGCTTCGTCATTTTATGCGGTGCCTTCCATCCGGTAGCAAATGTCATAAACCCGTCGGCCCCGTGGCTGTTGTCATCGTGGCGCGGGCTATCACGCCAAACCCCGCGCTGCTCATCCCAGTCCTTGCGGTACTGCCTCAACCGCTTCAAGCCCAGCGCACAGCCGGCCTCATCGAAGTCACAGCTTGGGAACACGTTGCGCGCCGCTTCGATAGCTTGCCCCTTTTCCTTCACTCTGTCCACGATTTTAGGTTTAAAGCTCATATCCTCTACAACCTTCAACCGGCCGTGTTCGAGAAACAGGTCTTGCCGGTTGCCGTCATGCGGCCAGTAGTGGATACCCCACTCAGCATCCTTATCACGCCCCCATTCCCGCAGCCAGCGGATATAGTGGGCGATGTACTCGCCGGAATTCTCATAGTAGGCAATGAAACGGTTCCGGCCCCTGATCGACTGATGCAGCCAGAGAACGTTGAAGTCATTACGTCCCAAATCCCAAAATGTATTAACCGGATATTTAGGATCATAGCCAAACTCCCCTATTTGCCCGTGCTTCTGAGCGTGGGCAATCTGGCGCTCAAAGTATGCGCCCTCGATAGCCTGCTCGAATGCCTCATCTGGTGTGGCTGGGTATTCACGTTTCATGTCTGCGCCCTGCTCACGCTCAGTCAGCACATACCACGCCCGCTGCTCTGGCGATAGTGTTACGCCAGTGTCGGCCTCGACCCTCTCGAAATACCGCTCATCCTCTGCCGATACCACCACCAGCGACGGATCGGCGATGTATCCCGGATCGGTGTACCAGGGGATGAAATGAAACTTCCAATCCTTTGGGCTGCGCGTTGTGCCGCTCATGGCCTTCGCCGTCATATCGTAGAACTTGCCCTCTTGGCCCTCTGCTGTGCTTTCAATGGTGATGTTCCCGTTCTCGGCGGCGGGGAATGATCCGGTGACAATCTCTCTAGCCTTGCTGGGGAACTGGCTGCAAATCTTTCCGAACTCGGAGATATGCAATCGCTGGAGCGTTCCCGAGCGGGCGCTTGTCGTAACGCTCAGGCTACTGCCGTTGCTGAAATGGAGCGCGTCAGCGGAATCCCGCACCGTCTTCAGCTTCAGGGTTTCCGGCATGTTATCGTAAGGGAACTTTACCTTAGTGGCGAATATCGCCTGCGCATCGGTCAGCCTATGTGCAATGATAGCCGCCGACCAGTCGGGGTTGAATAGGCATTCATCTAGCGCAATAAGGCACATTAGCGTTGTTATGCCGCGCTGGCGGGCTTTCAGGATGATATCGCGGCCATGCAGGCCTTTGGAAACCTCAACCTGCGACTCGTTCATTTTGAACAGCACCCGCTGGCCTTGCTTGTTCACGATCCAATACAAGCGGTTTAACCGCCAGAACGGATCGCACAGTTGTTCAATCTTTTCCGATGCGTTTGCCATTGGCCGCTATTTCCGCGAATATCTTTATCATGGGGTCGGTTAGATCATGCGTCATCAGGGCATTGATATCCACTTGCGACACATCGGGCATGACTTTTTTAAGCAAACCAAGACTGGCTGTTACCTGAGTTTGGCTCATATCCCACTCCCCCAGGCAGTGCCGGATTAAGTTGCTGAGAATAAGACTGTTTGCAATCTTACCTCTATGCTCAGCGCCCATCTGGAAACCGGGCTGTTTTCCCTTCAGTTTTGGCATCACTGCACCTCGTCGCGGTATTCGATCGCTCTTGCGTCGTTTTTGACCGATTGCGCCATGCTGCGAATTAGCTCGTCGCGTGATTTGTCGGATATATTGGCAACCGCAATGACCTCGTTATAGGTTTTGTTCGGGGGTTGCATCAGTGCTTTACCGTTTCCCGCCCAGCCGAAACCGCGAGGTGCAATCCGCTATCAAATCGATAATGTGCAGAATAGTTTTCCTTGTGATTTGTAGACAGATCATTAGTCGCCATAGCCGCCAATTCCATGAACGCCGTTTCCGCCTGCCGTAGTCCGTCTTCAACGTCGCGATTGCTCATTGCGTTAGTTCCTTCCATATTGCGTCCAAGTCGCGGCGCTCGCGCTTTAGATCGGCCTCTAGCTCGCGCAGGAACGATGGCACCTGCTGGCCTTTGGATACCATATCGAATATTGCCTGTTGGTTTTCGCCCGTCCGGATATCGTTGAGCCTGAGTGCCTGGGAAACTGAGCGCCGTTGTGCGTCCTCTGCGGTAGCCTGCGCAATCTGCAACCCACCCTCGAATTCCGTCCGTATTGCGACGATATCGCTGGACCATGCCGGGCGATCCGCTTTGAACCCCACCAACGCAGCCAATCCGGCGATTGCCATAACCGCCGACGCCAAACCACCATATTTAAGCAACCCGGATGAACTCATACCCCACCATACCAATCTTTTCCCGCTACGTCCACATTTACAAAGCAAGAGGCCGAGAACAAGAAGGCGTTGCGACTGGCAGCGCGAGTCGTCAGCTAGGAATCCCAAACCGTTTGTTTAGCCGCGTCAACCGCCCCCAACAGTTCAAGCCGCCGATCAAATGCACACCGCGTTTTTACCGTCCCGGCGCGGGTTATCCAGATCATCACAAAGCCAGTTACATCGTCGCCGGCCGCAAACTCGCCGAACTCTGCCGCAGCATCGACAGCCGAGGCCGATATCTTGGATTTGGTCTCAATGACGCTTGTCAGATTTTTCATGCGTTCCTCGCGTGTAGTCTACAA
>DATKWR010000520.1:0-3693 GCA_035529475.1 Sedimentisphaerales bacterium
GCTGATATGTCGCCAGATTCGCTGCGACAGGGCCGAGCCCACGCGGGGCAGCATCTTGAGCACCCGCAGCCACGCCAGTTCGTCGTTCGGGTTCTGCATGATGCGCATGTAGCAGAGCACGTCCTTCATGTGGGCCTGCTCGAAGAAACGCAGCCCGCCGCGAATGTGAAAGGGAATATTGCGCCGCTGGAACTCTAATTGGATTTCGAGCGAATGCCAGTGGCTGCGATAGAGCACCGCAATATCATTCAGATTCCGGCCTTCATCGAGAAGGTGCAGCGTGTATTCGGCAATAAAGCACGCCTGTACGAAATGATCCTGGCAAGGCACCACCGCCGGCTTGAGGCCGGAGGCCCTTATGGCGCGGAGCGTCTTCGGAAGCCGGCGACTGTTCAGCGCTACGCTCACGTTCGCCAGTGCCAGTATTTCGGGCGTGGAACGGTAATTCGTTTCCAGGCGGTATTCGGCCGCGTCCGGATAGCGCTGCTTGAAGCTGACAATATTCTCGAAATGCGCTCCCCGAAAACTGTAGATGGACTGCGAATCGTCCCCCACGACGGCGATATTGCGATGCGTCGAGGCCAGAAGGTCCACGATCATTCCCTGAATGGCGTTCGTGTCCTGATATTCGTCCACCAGGATGTGCAGAAACTGCTCGGCCAGCATCTTGCGGATATCCTCCTGCTCCATCAGCAGCCGCAGCCACGCGCTGAGCAAATCATCGAAATCCAGGAGCTGCCTCTCCGCCTTCCTGCTCGCGTAAAGCACAAGCACTCGCTCGATTTCCGAAGCATCCTGGGTAAACATGGGGTAGCGTTTGGCTAAGACCGCCTCCAGAGGCTGGAGCGTGTTTTGCACAGCGCTGGAGATGCCGATCAAAACCGACTTCTGAGGAAATCGCCTCTTGCGGATATCCACGCCCGCTTCATGGACGCACGAAGCGATCAGGTCTTTCGCATCTTCCCGGTCCAAAATGGTAAAGTCCGGCGAGATCCCCAGGACGTTCCCGTGGCGGCGCAGAATGCGGTTGGCAATGTGGTGAAACGTGCCGCCCCAGATTTCGCGCGTCCTCTGCTTGACGAGTAATTCGACCCGGCTGAGCATTTCCCGCGTCGCCCGGTTGGTGAAGGTGACCAGCACGATCCGCGAAGGATCTACGCCGTGGTGGACCAGCCACGCTAAGCGATAGGTCAGCGCCCTGGTCTTTCCGCTGCCGGCCCCGGCGATCACGAGCATCGGGCCGCCCGGTGCGGTAACCACCCGGAGCTGCTCGGCATTCAGCTCGGCGGCAAAGTCGATTTCGCCGGCGGAGGTCCGTGATTTGAGCGCGAATTTCCGTGTCATGCTTCCAGGTCGTGAAACTGACCGCCCCTAATGCCTGCCAATATGTCTCATTCCTGGCAAGTATAACACAAAACCACTCGAATGTCAGTTCTTCCGTCCTGCCCAATCCTGGCTCAAATGAAACTGAGCTGCCCCCAGACGCTGAGGTTTATCCGCCATACGTGGCGTGGATTTATCGCTTTTTTGGCACCAGCATAATATCTTTTTTGTAGCCGCCGCAATGCTGTTGCTGCCAACGCTGTAAATCTCCCATTCTGGGGACAGCATCCCCAGAAGCTCGACCCTCTCAGGCAACCGGTTGGCTCGCTGTTCTCCACAACCCCCCCGTGTTGCACTTCGCCTGTTAATGCGCCCTCAGACAACACTTTCTCTATTTATGTCAAAACGGCTTATCAAACGGTGTAGTTCTCCCGCCAAGCCACGCGATCTCATCCGGTGTCAGGGCGAGATCGTAAACGCGGAAGTCGTCAATCGCGCCGCTGAAGCAATTCGCTCTGCTTCTGCTGGCACCAATGATGAACTCGTTGAATAGCAGATTGTCAGCCGCGATAGTCCCGCTGGTAACCCAAACGCCGTTGTAGTAGTAATGGACAGTAGTACCATCGCCGACGACTGCCAGGTGGACCCACTCCAAGGTCACAGGCCCGTGAATTCCGATACCTGGAGTGGTCCTGTAATTCCCCGGGTATGTTCCATCCACATCAATCTGAAAACCGAGGTTGTTCGGCGTATAGCTGCTGAATGGGCTCATGTATTGGGCTTGTCCCAGCATGTCAGCCCTGACCCACAACGCGACGGTGAAACTGTCGAAGGTGCGTGCTGCGGGCAAAGTGTGAATAAC
Organism: Sedimentisphaerales bacterium; assembly: GCA_035529475.1. GTDB lineage: Bacteria > Planctomycetota > Phycisphaerae > Sedimentisphaerales > Anaerobacaceae. Next base: position 2,186 of record DATKWR010000520.1, read on the forward strand.
ATAGTCATCGAAGCCGTCAAACCGCAGAGCGCCCCCGAGTTCTCCCGCCACCCACTCGGGGTCACCTTGGAAGGTACCATCATGGCCGTTGCCGGTGACGTCTGTCACCGTCGTCCCGGAACCCTCATCCAGAGGCCAGTGTGCCAGAAGATTAGCGGTGCTGGGCTCGGTCGGCGTAACGAACTGACGGTCATAAGGAGACAGCATGATGTCGTCAAGGTAAATCACACCCTTGCCACCAACGAATCCGCTGCGCTCCAGGCCGATACTCAGCTCAGTGACGTTGGTGAGGTCCACGCCGAAATCTACCAGGTTGATATACCAGGTCTGCCACGGTCTTCGGCTTATGTTCTCAGCATCACCATCGTATAACACCTTGGAGCCGTTTACTTTCACATACATCTGCTCCGTAACGGGATTGTTCGGGTCGCCGTAAAACCATAGCGTCAGTGCCTTAACACCGGATTTAGTCCAATCCCCCGGATTGTCAATGGTGCGTGTGACCTCTGAATATGTTGCGCCGGCGGTGTTGTCATAGAATAATGGCACGGACTGGCTCCCGCTGTGAACGACAGAAGTCTCTTGAGGATTGCCCACTACATAACCAATGATCGAACCGTTTGTCGGGTCTTCATATCCATCTGTCCATGTATTATATACCGCAAACGGCTCAAACTCGTTATAGTCCTCGAAATTATCTACTACAGCAAACTTCTGCGTTAAGAAGCTCCAGATGTCACCTTGCCACGTGGTGGGGGTCTCGGCTTCATTGACCTCATCGACGCGCCAGTAATAAGTCTGGGCCAGGTCGAGTGCTAAGGGACCATAGCGGTTCTCAGCCACAGTGTTCACCGGTGCCGTACCATCTACCACAGCCTGCTCGTCGGTGCTCAAATAAATGTCGTGCCGGGCTGCTTCTCTACCGGCTCTAAAGCTAAGGGTCGCATCCAGAGCCAGGCCTGTTGCCCCCGAAGACGGATGTGGTTCTCTTGCCTGGACGGGCAAGTAGAGGAAGCGGACTTCGCTCAGTCCAAATTGGTGCACCATGCCTCCCCAGTTGCTGTTCGCAGTGATCTTGACATATTTTGCCGCCGCACCACTAAGATCGACAATGGTATTGTGGCCATATCCAGCCGCACCGGGGCTCTGGGCAAATTCGTGAGTCGTGCCCAACGTGGTCCAGTTAGTGCCATCAACTGAATACTCAATAGCGGCCTCCTTGACGCCGAAGCCGACAATAGACTCAACGGAGCTATTGTAGTTCCATACCAGCATCTGAGACAATTTATGGACCCTGGCGAACTCATATTGGATCCAGCCCGGACCGGGATCGGTGATACTACTGAGCCACATTGTTGCGCTTTCTGATGAGTGGAGGTCATCATCATCCAGCCCGGAGCCGTTGACGGTGTTTTCGGCTCCCTCGTCGGCCCTGTTCTTGCTGGAAGCTGTGGCAGTCATATTCTCAACGGGATAGGCGACAGGCTCGACCGTGAAGCTCCAGACGT
>DATKWR010000521.1:0-4795 GCA_035529475.1 Sedimentisphaerales bacterium
GAAGGCAAAGATCGTGGAGAGCATCACCGAGGCAGATTCAGTCGATTGGGTCACGCGAGCTGGAGCAGGCGGGCGAGCCCTGGCACTAGCCGAATCAGAAGGAGGGACTATGGATGAGCTTGAGACCGAGACTGTAGAAACGGAAGAGATCGAAGAGGTCGCAATCTCTGAAGATGAGCCGGAGGCGCCCGCACCGGTACTGTCGAAAGAGAAAGTGACCGAGAAACTTGACGAAACGAACCTACCCAAGGCGTCGAAAGCGCGATTGTCAGAGGTTGACTATGCCGACAATGTCGAACTGGAAGATGCTGTAAAAGCAGAGATCGCCTACGTCAAGGAACTTACCAAAAGCGGCCAGCCGTTCGGGATGAACAGCGAACCGCCAACACAAACGCCGCTGACTGAGGATGAGAAAACCGCACGCTTCAATGAGCGTATGCGGGAAGTCGGCGCGAGGGAGGTCTGATCACAGAGTTCCATAGTGGATCTTTCTGTGACAGACACCGCAAACCGTGATGAGATTAGACAAGGTGTTGGATTCGTCGGGACTATCGGGATCGAAATGGGCGATGTGATGAACTTGCAAGTATCGGGTGCTACCACAAATCTGGCAGGCGTTGCCATCGCGCTTCCGGGCAGCTTCACGTTGGGGCCGCCAAGAAGCGCCGTAGTAGGGGTGTCTGTCTCTTGTGCGCAACGGATTATGGATGAAGGCGTAAGCACACTCACGGCTACAAAAGCGCCGAGCCCGTTTCTTGTACGGTACTTCGAATACTTGTTCACAATGCTCGCAGGTTTTCTTGAGCAAGTTTGGTCTTGGCTTTTGTCTACAGGCCGTGGAACAGAAGCGACGCCCCTTGGGAACACTAGGACATGGCGTAGCAAAATCTTCGAAAGTGTTATCGCAATCCGGGGCAGCGCAAGTTTTTGTAACCTTGGGCTTGATATGGGATGCATATACACACTTCCTGGAACAATACTTCTGTTTCATCCGGCCCTGAAACTTAATGCCACAAGATTGACAAATGTTCAAGTCCCTTTGACGGCTCGCGTACATGCAGTCATACGAGCAGTATTGCTGCCCGTGGCCTTCATATTCGATTCCACAATGTTTACAAGATTTCAACATAGTCTAATCATATCACATATCGTGTAAAGTGTCAAACAATAGGAGGTAGTAATGACTGAACCGACGACTTTCAAAAGTTCTACGGATTGGCAACAGTCGTCCGAGCCGCTGGTGATTGTGGACGTGCAGGAGGGCGATTGCTGGCCTGTCGATGTCAGGTCCGAATCAACGACCAAGGACCAGCTCGACGAGGGCTTGCACCCAATCATCGCAATCGGTGAGTACGCTGCACCAGGCAGACCGCTCAATGTGACGGGTGTGGTCGCGTCGATGAACATGAGCGTGCTCGGTACGGCGACGGACCGGGTGCAGGTGAACATCGCGCACGGTGCTATTGTCCGGCAGTGGGTGAGCAACATCCTCACCTACGCTGGTCAAGCGCCAAGTACTTACGAGCAGACGCCTGTCGTTGGACAACCAGTGTATGTCGATGACTCGGCAGACCTGAGCGCGGGTGTCACGGTTTCCATGAGTCCACTCAACTGGAATGACGTGGAGAATCCCCTGGCAGGCGTGTTGTGGTATTGCCAGGATGAGATCGCGGACGGCCAGGTCGGGGGAGCGAGAGCTATTTCGACGTTCGACACGGCGTTGCCCAATGCGGCAACCGAACAGGAATACTGCGTCATGCTCGTCGCAGGCTTCCGCGAGCTGGTATAGGAGGCTAAAATGAGACGAATCGTATATGCCATGATGAAGATCCGCCAGGACCAGTTGGCGGACGCAAAGGTTCCGCAGAATCGCATCGAGGAATGCGGCGCGATGTTTGCGGAATTGGACAAGAGTCTGTCGGGTATCGCCTCCGCGAACACGTTCAAAGAGGTTATGACTTCGGCTGACTTCACCTATGCCCTGGAGGAGTTCGTCCAACGGCAGATGATGCCGGGCTACACGCGGATGCAATTCGCGTTTGAACCGTTGGTCAAAATGGACGTCGTGCCCAACTTCCAACAGGTGGACAGGTATCAGCAACGCGCCGGGTTGGAGGACTTGGAATATGTGGGCGAGAAGGCCCAGGCGCGACCCGGTTCTGTGGTCGATGCGACGCCACGGCGTTACAGCGTCTATCGCTGGGAGAAGCAATTTGACTTTTCCTATGAGGCGTTGGTCAATGATGACCTTCAGTATTTCCAGAACCTCGCAACGCTCATGGGCGAAGCAGCCCGCCGGACACTGGAGCGGTTCGTGTCGCGGATGTACACCAACGCTGTGACCATCGCTCGGCTGACGGTTCTGGGTGCGTTGTACTGGACTACTGGGCGCTTGACGACCAACCGTGTCTCGACCGCGAGAATGGCCTTTGGTCAACGGGTAGACGACCGCAACTCACCGATGGAAGCAGACTTGAAATACATCGTCTATCACCGGGGATTGCAGGACACGGTTTCTCAAATCCTCAATTCCACCCAGGTTGCAGAGCTGGCGACCAATGCGGTCAACGTGGTCAGCTTCACGCCGATCAAGGACCCGCACATGGCTGGAACCGCTCCGAACCTCCCGTGGTTCGCCTTCACGGACTACAACGCTAGTGGGGTTATCCCGTTCGTGTTGGCAAGACTTCAAGGCAGGCCGGGCCCGCTGATTCTCCGCAAGAAAAGTGATACGGAGTCAGCGACCAGTCTGTTGGGTGGTGGCGGGGCAGTGGACCCGATTCTTGGGGACTTTGCTTCGGGCAACATCGTCCTGAAAGTCAGCGATGTTTGGGGAACCTACATCGACGGGACCGAGGGCAATATGTTCGATTCGAGAGGGTGCTACGGATCATCGGGCACCGCACCATAGACAGTCAGGAGGGCAGGATGACTACAGCGCAAGAAGTCAAAGATTTGAAGGAAGAACTTCGTGCCCTGAAAGCCGCGCTCGGCATCAGGGAGACCGAAGTTGTGAGCGCAGAGGACCGTGCAGATTTCATCGCTCCTGGGTCGGAGCAACACGTCGCGTTCCTGGGGCTGGTCCCGGCAGAATCGGGCAACGGCGACCACATCACATACACCAGCCCCAGGACCGGCACGACGTACCGGCTTGAGGATGAAATCATGGCGTTTATGAATTTCCATGACCCAGAGAAGGCGGCACAGCTCACCCTTCAGCAGAAGGTCAACGAGCTAGAGATACCGCCGACAGTACCTGAAAGTGCGCCTCCGATTTGGAGGCCATAGGAGGTAATATGCTACCACAGATTCGACTTCAACCCTGGTATCCAGGGCAAATGGGCGTGCCGGGGTCAGACGTTCCGCGTGGCCTTCGGGCCAGTTCTGCGGGGGTGGTATTCTTCGTAGATGCCGATCACCCGAACGCAACGACTACGGCGGATGGAACGGACCCGGAAAACCCACTCAGCACAATCACCGCTGCGATGGCCCGGCTCGTCACGTTTCACGCAGAGGCTAGTATCCAGGCTGCTAACAGCGTGATTGTTGTCGCGCCTGGCGTCTATACGGACAACATCACCATCGCCAACGCGACGTATCCCGAGGACTGCGTGATTCTCGGTGCGTCCAAGTTCGGCACGATCTGGCGTCCGGCCAGTGGGGATGCCTTGACAATAGACCAGGGTGGATGGACGGTTGACGGAATCCACTTCCAGCCTGCCGCCGACGGTGCGGGTGTCAAGCTCACCTGGAACGCTGGCAGCGGCGGGGAGGATGCAGTGATTCAGAACTGCTTCTTTGACGGTCGTTGGGGAACAGGGTTGTACGGCATCGAGTTCGAGGGTGCCCCGGCCAACGTCACGATCCAGAACTGTCGCTTTGCAGAGTTCGACGCGGCCAGCCCGTGCATCATCGCCAATGGTTCGGCAACTGCCGACCCGTACCAGACACATATCTTCGGCAACACCTTCCAGGAGTGCGCGGAATACCTGACGGTGACAGTCGGCTCCGGATTCAACGGGGCCATCATTGCCGGCAATCACTTCGTTCGAGCAACTGGCGCACTGGCCGCTACCACGACCTACATCAACTTGGGCACCATGGGGACGGGCTATAACCAGGTGGTCGGCAACTACCTCGACGGCGACTACTCCAATACGGGCGGCTATACCGCTGAAGGTAGCGGCAACGACAACTGGGTCGGCAATTTCGCCTTTGACGTTGGAGAAGCCGAGGTGGGCGACAACGCCATCACTATCGCCGTGCCTGCGGCATAGGAGGATATAATGGGAAATCCAAAATCACCAGCATGGTATGGCGGCGGGCTAGCGTCTGCGCTGCGCCCTGGTGCGAACTTCGGAACGGTCTACTACATCGACGGGACCGGGCCTGACACGAACGATGGCCTGACCCCGCAAACGCCACTGGCGAGTTTCAAGGCGGCACTTGCTTTGTGCACAAGTCAAAGGAACGATACCATCGTCGTGTTGGACTACTGGGCAGCGGCGACAGAAGATTGGCCCATCGTCGCTGACAAAGAACTGGTCCATATCATCGGCGTCCAGGCGTCAGGGGCACCCTGGCCGCAGATCAATCCTCCTGGAGATACGGCGGCCTTCAACGTCACGGCTCAGGGTGTGGAACTCAGTGGCCTGTCAGTCCACGGCGGTGCCACTCATGGCGCAGTCGAGATCGGCGCTGCCATCTGGGGCACCGAGATTCATAACTGCTGGTTCGGGGAAACTGGCGCGTGCCAGGACGGTATCAGGGTTGTTGCGCCGTTCGATGCAGCCTA
>DATKWR010000522.1:0-7481 GCA_035529475.1 Sedimentisphaerales bacterium
GGGTAGAACCCGCGGCGGTAGTCGAGGGTCTTGTTGCCGACTCCCGCGCTGTACACCCAGATCAGGTTATCGAGCTTGCGCGTATGCGTAAGGTAGTCATACATCATTCGCCAGAGTTTGGCGGTGTTTTCGGGGGTGTCCTTGTCCGTCCACCAGAACCACCCACCGTCGATTTCATGCAAAGGCCGCCACAAAACGGGCACGCCGGCATCCTCCAGAACCTGCAACACATCGGCGGCTGCGGCAATCTCTGCGATGGCTTGGCGGTTCTCGGCGGTCCCCGGTGTCACCACCCTGCCGACGTCCACCGGAGTCTTGCGCTTATTCGTCCAGGCGGAGTCTTCATTGAAGAACCAGTGCCAGTGCAGCGTCAGAATATAGCCGTGCTTTCTGGCGTGAGCCGCGATGGCAGACGCATCTCCAAGCCAGCGTATGTCCCGGCCCCAGATGGCCCCCTGCTTGGCGGTCTGCTCGTAGTCGTCGGGCGTGTGAACATAGACATTATACCCGCAGAGCATTTTGGTTTGGTAAACAGAAGCCAGGTAATTGAGGACCTCACGGGCCGCCGGGTTGAGATTCGGATTAACCGGCTCAATGCCAAAAGTATCAGCGGCAAAGCTGCCCCCTGCAAACAACAATACCAGGACTACTCTGCGAATGCTCATCGGTGTCTCCTTTCGATTCCAGGAACAAATGAGTACAGGGCGCTTTGGACGCCAAGCCGCGGGTTAAAGTTTGTCATTTGCGTCTTGGGTCCCGGCAAGCTCTCCCTCTTGGCGCGAAATCCGGTTCAGCGGCCGGGTTGCGATCTTAGGTCGGTTTGATCGGCACCAGCGCCTTCGTCGATGTGAATACTCCCGGCCTTCGCATCTTCTTCGTGCGCCGGCTGGACGGCCGTGTGCGTTCCGGCTTGCTGCCGGCGCTGCTCTACCGTCGGCATATAGGGCGACAGCAAGGCAATCCCCCCCCAGGAAATCAGGCAGGTCACCGCCCCGACAACGGCGCCGATCTTGAGCCACTCGAAGAAACGAATGCTGGTACGATAACGTTTTTCCAGCATACCCAGCGCGACAATGTTGGCCGTCGAGCCAATCATGGTGATGTTGCCCCCCAGGCATGTCCCTTGCACGAGCGCCCAGACCAGCGGCGTCTGCTCAAGCTTGTCCACCACCGGCAGGAATACCGCCGCAAAAACAATGTTGTCCACGAAGGCCGAGCCAATCGCGGAGACACCGATAATCACCGGCGCCAGCAGCGAAGGCTGGTCCCCGAATAAGTGCCCAAAGTAATCCGAAACCTTTTCGGTCACATGCGTCTCTTCCAGCGTCCCGGCCACGGCAAAGAGCATCATGAAGAACAGAAGCGTCCACCATTCGACGTCGGCCTCAATGTAATGCCGGGAGCGCTCGTGCCGCCACATCATTAAAAATCCGGCGATCACAAGAGGGGCGACGATCAGAACGGTATTCGGTGCCAAGCCCAGCCGCGCCTCCAGATGGTGATGGGAAGCGATGAACAGGATCATGCCGACCAAAATCGCCAGCCCTCGCCGGTACGGGACCTGCACGAGGGGGCCGAGCCCCAATCCCAGTTGACGACGGGCCTCCAGGCGTTCGGATAACAGCGCAATGTCCTTGCGAAACCACCACATCAGGATACCCATCGTGAAGGCGAGCGTCACCAGCATGATCGGAAAAGACCACATCAGAAAATCGATGAATCGCAGCGGAGGCGTGGAGTTCTGTCCAATCAGAATCCCCACCGGATTGCCCAGCATGGTCCCGCTGGAGCCTACATTGGTTCCCATCACGGCGATGATCACAAAGGGAACGGGACGCACCTTCAGGGTGTCACAGACCTGAAAGATCAGGGTGGCGACGAAAACGATAGACGTCACTTCATCCACGGCGCAGGCCATGAACGCGCCGAGGACAACCGTGATCGCCACAAACCTCGACCCGGTCATGCCGGGCACGCCGATAACGCTCTGGATGATCCATGTGAACAGGCCCAGCTCCTTGAGGACGCCCACCGTAACCATCATCCCAACCAGAAACAGGATCACGTCCAGCTTGCACTCGCGAAGAAACGTAGGCAGACTCAGCACGTTGCTGCCCATCAGGGCCCCAATGCCAACAAACGCTATCGCCAGGCGAAACTTCCAGAACAGAAGCGTAGCCATGATAATGACCATGAAGATCGAACAGGAGATCACTTGCTGTCGATCCAGCCCGACGGCGTGGGTGAGCAGCCCCACCAGGATGGGCACCGCAAACAGAACGCTCACGCGGACGCTTCTCTCAAGAGCGCTCTTCTTGTCTTGTAGCTTCAGCATGGCCTACTCCCGCAGGATCTTGCTTAGAAATGTCTCGAGCGACACGACGCCCACAAGCCTTTTTCCCTGTAGAACATACGCCCAATTCGTCCGCTCGCGGGTAATCTGCTTGGCGACCTGAACAGCAGGCTCATCGACCCGGACGATGGCATATTCATCGGTCATAATCTCGGTGAGCCAGGTCTGGCTTTCTTTGCGAAGAATCTCGGCAAACGGCTCGAAATTCATGATAGGGGTCAGGTCGTCCATCCAGAGGATATACTCCGGCAGACACACACGAAGCAGCTCATGCGTGGAGACAACACCGATCAGATCGCCGTCTTTGTCCACGACCGGCAGCTCGCTGAGCCGGTGCCGTACAAACAGATCGATGGCGCGCTCCAACGTGTCGTGTTCCAGCAGTTTCACCTCGATCGGGTCCATGATGTCGCGGGCCCGCAGATGGTCCGGCAGCGCCACGCCGCCCTCGTCGAAAAAATTCCAGACCTTTTCACGCGTCGGTAAGCTCGAAACGACCTCCGCGGTCGTCGGGTCCTGGCAGATTTTGGCCACACAACTGACGCTCTGCAAGTAGGCCCCCGGGGCATGCTTCGGCGCCAAGGTCAGGATAATGAGCTTAATAAGATTATCCGGCTGCCCGCTGTCGTAAACGATTCCGTTTCGCGACGTCGCCACGGCCACCACAATCTCGTCCAGCGCCTCCAGCTTTGCGTGGGGCATGGCAATCCCCGGCCCAACGATGGTGGGAACATCTTTCTCGCGGGCCAGCACGGCCTCGTAGGCCTCGTCCACATTTCCGATACCACGCTCGTATGCCAGCAGGCGCAGTATCTCAAGTAAAAGCGCATCTCGAACGGTCTGCTCGGTCTGGCAAATGATCTGTGACGGCCTCAAGAGCGAGGAGAACTTGATATCAACGTTATTTTGCATAGCCATATATCATTACCACATAAAGAAGATGGTGCCGTCACCGGCAATCTGAATATTGCAGCAACTCTCGTTAATGGCAAGCCACATATTAACCCCGTCGTTTTCGGTGTCAATAATCCTCTCGACAAAAATTTCGACCGGGATGATTGTTGTCAGCTTCGTTTCTCGATTTGCCTGATCAGGCTGTGGAAGATGAAGAAATGGAAGGGAAGGAACATGTACCAATAGGGCTTTCCGAACACGCCGCTGGGCTGGTAGTAGGCGTTGGCGAACAGCCGGTTCTTGTCCCCCTCCGGGTCGATTCGGAATTGAAGCCACGCCTTGCCGGGCAGTTTCATTTCAGCCCGCAACAGAAGCATGGTATCCCGCTTGAGATCTTCGACCCGCCAGAAGTCAATGACGTCGTCGATTCTCAAACTGGAGGAGCTTCTTCGGCCCCGCGAGGATCCTACACCCAGCAGAAGCCGATCGACCGCTCCACGAAGCCTCCAGAGCCAGTTGCCGTGAAACCAGCCCTCCTTGCCCCCGATCTTGCAGACCGAACGAAAGAGCGAGGCGGCGCTCTTTTCCGTCACGAGTGAATACGAGCTCGTGTAGCGCACCGGCCCTTTGATTTCGCGGAGCTTCATCGCCAGCTCATGGGCCGGCGGATACGCATCGGACCAGCGCGTGTACACGTTATCCTGCTCCTCGCGAGACATGGCCCCGACGAGTGCCTCTCTGTACCCCAGCGGCTCAAACGGCAGGATGCGCTTGATATCATCGTTCTGACAGACGACCTCATGAATGATGCCTTCCATCAGGCACCGCGTTATCGGGGCCGGCACCGGCGTAAGGAGGCTGGCGCAGTATGAGAAGAAACGGATGTTGGAAAAAGGGCAGGGAATAAAGAGTCGTCTCCTGCCCAGCAGATCCGCAAGTATCCCCAACATTCCCCTGTACGTCAGAACGTCTTGCCCGCCAATGTCGAAGGACCCGCCCGACGTCTCAGACGTTTCCAGGACGCCGACGAGATACTTGATGACATCGCGAATACCAATCGGCTGGCACCTGGTCCTGGCCCAGTGCGGCACCAGAACAATCGGGAGATTCTTCACCAGATGTTCGATAATCTCATACGAAGCGCTGCCCGAGCCGATGATGATGGCCGCACGCAAAACCGTCGCCGGAACAGTCCCAGAGCTCAGCTCATCAGCCACCTGCATTCTGCTCCTCAGGTGAGGTGACAGCGGCGCACGAGCCTCTCCGAGTCCCCCCAGATAGATAATCCTCGCAACACCCTGCTGCTCGGCCGCCCTTCTGAAGTTGCCGGCGGCCTGAATCTCCGTAGCCTCGAGATCCTCCCGGCCAAGAAGCAATGAATGGAGCAGATAGTAGGCCGCATAGACCCCTTCGAGAGCCGCTTTCAGCCTGCCCGGATCGAGTGCGTCGGCAACCACCACGTCCGCTCCGGGCCACCGCTGCTCGTGCTCGTCGGACGCCGCTCGCACCATGACGCGCACCCGGTACCCTCTGGCCAACAGTTCCGGAACGAGCCGCCCACCGACGTAGCCGGTGGCGCCCGTCACCAGGATCCTGCCCAATTCCGGCTGGGCACGGGACGGCAAATTACCACAGAAAAGAATGTTGTCGGGCGACGCCATCGCTATTTCTCCTGCCGGACCATCCCAATACGAACAACCCTATAGTCTAAATCAATATCCCCCTCAAATCAACTCTGACGGCGGGAAACCGCACATAATCCGGCGTCATGTATTCGATGACATATTGAAAGCGAACCGTTATAATCGCGGCCGCTGTAAGCCAAAACGCGGCAGAAAGGAGCACGAAATGAACGATCGCATTATTCTCAGTGCTACGGGGTTGGAGGTCTCGCCCATCTGTTTCGGCACGTGGCAGCTCAGTCCTCGCTTCTGGGGCGAGCAATCCAAGACAGACGTATTAGCGGCCATGAACGTGGCTTTCGACGCCGGGATAAACTTCTTCGATACCGCGGACGCCTACGGGGACGGCTACGCCGAGACCGTCGTCGGTGAATTTCTCGCCGGCAAGCCGCGAGACTCCGTCGTCATCTGCACGAAGGTGTTCAACCACTTCAATCCCGATGGATCGCGCTATCCGGATCTGTCGCCAGCGCACATCCGCAAGCGCTGCGACCTGCAACTTCAACGCATGGGTATCGAGACGATAGACCTCTATCTTCTTCACATGTTCGATCCGGCCACTGCTTTGGCCCACGTGGCCGAGACCATGGATGCGTTGAAGAAGCAGGGAAAGATACGCAGTTACGGCGTCAGCAATCATACGGTTGAGCAACTTCGCGCGCATCGGCGCTTCGGGGCCTACGATGCGGCCCAGCCCTGCTACAGCCTCGTCGATACCACAATCGAGAACGACCTGCTGCCCTACTGCCAGGCCGAGAACATCGGCGTAATGGTCTATTCGCCTATGCACAAAGGGCTGCTCACGGGCAAATACACCGGCGCCGAGACGTTCACCGATTTTCGCAAGCACCTGAGCGACTTCCAGGGCGAGCGATTCAAAGCAATCGCCGCAGCGGTAAAGGGCCTGGCGCCGCTGGCGAAGAAGTATGAGCTTTCCACGTACCAGTTGATCCTGGCCGCTACGCTGATGCATCCGGGTATTCACGTCGCTGTGGTCGGAATCAAAAACCCGGCCCAAATCGCCGAAGCGCTCGGCGCCCTGGGCAAGACGATTTCGCGCCCGGACTACTTTGCGATCCGCAAAGCGCTCGCCGTGGGCGGAGCATCAAAGATAGAAGACACATCCGGCGAAAAGAAATGACAGTAACAGGAGAACCAGAACATGGCAGATAAGATGACCAGGCGAGATATTCTGAGATACGGGACATGCCTTGCCGCCCAGGCGGTGCTGGCCGGCGGTACGCGCGGCGCAGCCAAGGACCGGAACGCGCCGCCTAATTTTGTCTTTATCCTCGTTGACGACCTCGGCTGGGCGGACATAGGCTGCTACGGCAGCGATCTGCACGAGACGCCGAATATCGACCGGCTGGCCCGGCAGGGGATGCGATTTACCGATGCCTACGCGGCAGCGCCCGTTTGCTCGCCGACGCGCGCTTCGATCATGACGGGCAAATGCCCGGCCCGGCTGCATATAACCATCTGGTACGAAGCGTCAGCGAATCCGCCGCAAGGGCAAAGGCTGATCCCGCCGGTCACACAGGGCAATCTGCCGCACGAGCAGGTGACCATCGCCGAGGTGCTCAAAGAGGCCGGATACTGCACCGCCCACGTGGGCAAATGGCACCTTGGCGACGCCGGCCATTATCCCGAAACGCAGGGCTTCGACGTCAATGTCGGCGGGACATTCTGGGGCGCCCCGGCCACCTTCTTCTATCCCTACGCCAGTTCAAGCCGGTGGGGCGGGGAGTTCCGCTACGTGCCGCATCTCGAATTCGGCAGCGAAGGTGAATACCTGACCGACCGCCTGACTAACGAAGCGATTGGCATTCTGAACAAGGTCAAGGACAAACCGTTCTTCCTGAACCTTTGCTATCACACGGTTCACACCCCGATCGAAGGCAAACCGGAGCTGGTCGAATACTACAAGAACAAGGTCAAGCCGGACATGCACCATCAAAACTACGAATACGCCGCCATGGTGCACAGCCTCGACGAGAACGTCGGCCGAATTTTGGCCAGGTTGAACGAGCTGGGCATCGCCGAGCGCACCGTCGTTTTCTTTTCCTCGGACAACGGTGGTTTTATCAACAAGTACGAGACAAAAACCGTGACGGACAACTATCCGTTGCGCTCGGGCAAAGGCTCGCTGTACGAAGGGGGCGTCCGGGTGCCGCTGATTGTCAAATGGCCAGGCGTCACCCAGCCCGGCAGCACGTCTGGCGAGCCGGTCAGCTCGATTGATTTCTACAGGACGATTCTCGATATAAGCACCCGGCCCGGCGACGCAAAACACAACGCCGAAGTGGATGGGCAGAGTCTGGCGCCTTTGCTGAAAGATCCCGACGCCAGGCTCAAGCGTGACAGCCTGTATTGGCACTACCCGCATTACTATCCGACGACCAGCCCGGCCAGCTCGATTCGCCAGGGCGACTGGAAGCTCCTGGAATACTTCGAGGACCGCCGCGTCGAATTGTACAACCTCAAAAACGACCTAAGCGAGCAAAACGACCTTTCAACGCAAATGCCCGACAAGGCCCAGGAGCTGCGAAGCC
>DATKWR010000523.1:0-2362 GCA_035529475.1 Sedimentisphaerales bacterium
CAACGAGAAACTCCAGGTCGGATTTATCGCTGCAGGCGGACGGGCTGGGGCCCATACGTCCGCATCCCATAAGGAAGGCCTTCAATGTATCGCCTTCGCCGAGGTCGACAAGACCCGGTGGGACGGCGTCTTAGGCAAGAAAGGCTGGGAACAGGCGGCCGGGTATACGGATTGGCGGAAAGTCTTCGAAAACCACGGCAAGGAACTCGATGTAGTTTTCGTGGCGACTCCAGATCACACTCATTTTGCTCCGTCGATGACCGCCGTTTCCATGGGCATCCATTGCTACACCGAGAAGCCGCTGACCTGGTCGGTTCGCGAGGCGCAGTTGCTGGCAGCCGCCTACGCCAAGAATCCCAAGGTCGTAACCCAGATGGGCAACCAGGGCCATGGCGCTGATGGATGGCGGCGTGCGTACGAATACGTCGAGGCCGGCGCGGTCGGTGAAATCAAGGAATTTCACACCTGGACGAATCGCCCGATCTGGCCTCAGGGCGGCGACCGTCCGACGTACACCAGTCCGGTTCCCGAGACCCTCGACTGGAACGCATGGATTGGCCCGGCGCCAATGCGGCCCTTCGCCGGTCCCAAGGAGGAAGGCAGGAGAGCGCGCGGTCCCTATCATCCCTTCAACTGGCGGGGCGTGGTCGATTTCGGCTCCGGAGCACTGGGCGATATGGCCTGCCATACCACCGACGGAATCTATGCGATCATGAAACCGGGCTACGCGGCCACCGCCGAGCCGATCATCATGACCGGACCCGTCAAGGATCAATGGCCGGCCGGGATGGTGGTCAAGAGCACCTACCGCGCAAAAGGTGACCGGCCCGGCTTCACCACCTACTGGTACGAGGGCAAGAAAGAAGACGGAACGCCTTTCATGCCGGAGACCCCTGAGGGACTCAAGGTCGATGGGCGCAAACTGCCGCGAACCGGGAATCTCGTCGTCGGCACGAAGGGAACAATGCTGGTTATTGGTGATTACTGGGAGACTCCGCTCCTGATCCCGGAAGCAAGGCGCAAAGAGTTCGGCAAAGCCAAACAACTGCTCGAACGTTCTCCCGGACATCACCAGGAGTTCTTAATGGCCTGCAGGGGCGAAAAGCCGCGCGAGTTCAGTCAGTCCAACTTTAGCTACTCCGGCCCCATGGCCGCGAACATCCAGCTCGGCAACCTCTGCGCCCGCGCTGGAAAGAAGCTCGAACTGAATGAAGCCGGACAGATTATAAGCGATCCGAAAATCAACGACTTGGCCTGGCGCGAGCCCCGCAAGGGTTGGGGACCGCTGGAGATGAACGTCTAAGCGAATCGCAAAACATAGAGCCTTCGGATAGTTTTTGGGCTGTTTATTGACTAAGAGGGCTCATTGACCTCAATAGTTACGGTCTTGGTATTGTCCTCTGTATTCTGCTCTCCCGGAACCGGTGGGATTTCCACCCTCAGGATGTGCTTTCCAATCGAGGCGTTCGAGGTGTCCCAGTTGAAGGTGATGTCAGTTGTGTCGTGGATAGGGACCCCAGTATATAGAGACTCTGCCTTGGAAACTGTTCCAGTAACGGGATTCAATCATAATCTCCCCACAACCATCTCCATCAATACCTTATATGTGGACACCTGAGCCGAGTTGATCCTTAGCTTCTTCACCCATATCAGTTCTCTGTTGAGTTCATCTATATTCTCTACTGGCTGCTTGACTTTCGATGGTTCCTTGACATTCCCTTGAGGCTGGGTGTCCTGGGCAGACGTAATGTGTTTAGATTCCCCTACAATGAAGAGCATCTGTACGTGTTTTAACGGCTTCAAAGAAAGAGGAGAATTTAACAATACAATTTAATGTTTACAGCTTTCGGTCTAACTTGCGGTAGCTGATGGCTTCTGCGATGTGTTCGGCGGCGATTTCCGGTACGCCTGCCAGGTCGGCGATGGTACGGGCAAGCTTGCAGATTTTGTCGTGAGCGCGGGCGCTCAGGCCGAATTCCTGCATCGCCTGCTTCAGGAGCATTTCGCCGGTCGAATCGAGCTTGCAGAACTTCTCGACCTGTTTGTGGCTCATTCTGGCGTTGGTGTGAATCTTTCCGTTGCCGAAACGCTCGGCCTGTATGCCGGCGGCCCGGACAACGTCGGCACGCATTACAGCCGAGTCGAGCTGGCCCGATTTCGAGCGCAGTTTTCGGAAACTAATCGCGGGCACGTCGATGTGAATATCGATCCTGTCCACCAAGGGCCCCGAGACCTTCGAGAAGTATCGTCTTATCTGGCCCGGCGTGCATTTGCACCGCCTGGCGTCGCTTCCGAAATAGCCGCAGGGGCACGGATTCATCGCCGCGACGAGCATGAACTGAGCGGGAAACCGGACCGTCTT
>DATKWR010000524.1:0-2533 GCA_035529475.1 Sedimentisphaerales bacterium
CGTTGGCCCTTTGTGATACGAGGATCGTTCCGAAGTACCTGGAGATCCCGCTTGCGGGGTGCGTGTGCTTTGCTCAGGAACAGCAGGACTATCGGGATATGGGCTTCCAACATGGCATCCATTGTGTTTATGTTTCCGATATAGAAGATTTTGAAATACACACAGAGATATTTCGGGATTGTAGAGACATCGAAACCTCTTTTCAAGCCATCGCCGACGCAGGCCGCAAGCTGATCGAAGACAACTGGACGGCGGAATGTTTCGCCGACGCCTTATACAACCATGCCCTGAAAAGGGTGCAACCAAACTCGAAAGGATTACAGTTATGAACGACCAAATCACAGAGCGTTACGAACGAATGTTTGCCCCAAACCCGATACCTCAATGCGTGAAGGACGCCTACGAGCGAGCCGCCTTCCTAATGAACAAGGTGGACGCTCCTGCCTTCAACATACGTGACCTCTGCATTCTTGCAGGCACGGCGTTAGCGGGCAATGGGGAGTTGGCTGCTCCTATGGCGGCGCATAGAACCGAAATTGATATCAATGCTCCGATACCGATTGCTGACTCGCTGGCGGTTGGCGCCGGCCCCCCTGCCCAGCCTCAAGGCAGGATCATGGACGCCCCCACCAGCAACTCGGAAAAGGCTAAGGCCGGAACATACGACCAGCTTCGCACGATGGAGAGAGGCGAGCTTCAGGAACACGCCAAGCTGAAGGGACTCACTATCCCGGACGGACTCGACGACGCTCAGGCTTGCGAATTCCTGATGGGTATGCCCATTACGCATAGGAAGCACGTTCCCAAGACTACGCCGCCGCCAGCCGAGTGGGTCGAGGACGTCAAGGTTCCGAAGCGTATGGGCCAACAGAGAATGCTCAAGATGAAATCCGCAGACCTACGGAAACACGCACTGGAGTTTTACGGTTACAAGGCTCGAAAAGAATATTCCAAGCAGACAATCGTGGCCGTACTCCAGCAAATGACTCCGCTAAAATAAGGAGATACCGTTATGGCACAGTCAACATTACTGATAAGTTTCACCGAACTGGAGACGGAGATCGGACGGTTCCTCGGCTATCCGAGATCGACCGCGAGTTGGAGTGCGAACCAGGTGCTCGATTTCGCGGCCATTCTCAAGCAGGGAATGAGACAATTCTATTTCCCTCAGCCGACCGCCGTGCAGGTTGCTCAGGGCCAGAAGGCTCATCGGTGGAGCTTTCTCCGGCCCCAGGCCCAGTTGACTATCTGGGACGACGTGGTGGCTGCTGACGCGATAACGGCAAGCACCGCGACTTACGCCAGTCCCGTGACGACCATAACGGCTTCCGACGATGTGTTCTATCCCTCGATGGAGGAGAAGACCATCGTGTTCGGCACAAGTGGCAACAGCTTCGTGATAGACAGCTACGTTTCCGCCACCGTGGTCAAAGTGACCGGCGACGCCAGCGCGGAGGATGGCAACGTCATTACGATAGACTCTGGAGACACCTTCACCCTGCCCTGGGATTTCGGAGCCCTGAGCGGCGACGGCAGCTTCGCTTATCATCGTGACTCGGCCCGCGTTCAGCCAATAGCCCTAACCAGCGATGCGAATATCCGGCAACTGAGGATGGGCAGTGTTTCGTCAGGGACGCCCTACTTGGCTGCTATCACGCCGCTCAGCACGGATGGGAGCCAGGGGCAGAGGCATGTAGTCCAATTCCATCCACCGCCCAGCGACGTGTTCGTGCTGACGTATCGCTATCACATACTGCCTAACGCCCTTGTCGATACGACGGCCGAGTATCCTTATGGCTCGGTTGCTCATTCACAAACGATATTGGCGAGTTGCTTGGCGGTGGCAGAGGTTCGAGAGAAAGATGATGCTACTGCGACGCACCAGGCCCGGTTCGCCAACCTGCTCCAGGGCAGTATAGACCACGACCGGCAGTATGGAGAATCGGCGATACAGTTGGGCTACAACGCCGACGGCTCGGACGGCGATGCGGGCGAATCGCAGAGAAACTATCACCAGGGTATGCCGTTGACGATGTTCGACGGAGAAGTTTGGGGTTAAGGATTATGGTCATACTGATTAGATTAGAATGCAAACATTGTAACCGGGTCTCAGACATTGACTTACGCCAATTTGTACTAACCTTAAAAGACTCCACTGATCGGGGCTTTGTAGCAATTCCCGCTACTGTATTTTGCGCTCAGTGTTTGCGGGAAATTCCCGTTTTGCAAATACAGGAAGAGGAAGTAGTGCCTGGAAGTGAAATAATGGACATTACAAAGGGTTAAGGATTATGCCTCCACAGATTAGAGAAATCGAATTGTTGCCGCCCCTTGCGGGGCTGAGCGAGAACCTTGCCTTCGAGAAGCAGGCGCCCTTCACTACCCCCGACTCGCAGAATATGCGCAACTACGATCCCGACCAGGAGCGTGCGAGAAGGGGCCAGAGGCCGGGGACTGCAAAGGCGTTCACTACGCAGGTCGGCGGGGCATACCCGATCCGGGCCATGTGCCAGATTACAACTACGTACATAAT
>DATKWR010000525.1:0-5281 GCA_035529475.1 Sedimentisphaerales bacterium
TTCGTCGCAAGGGCGGGGGTGATTCCCGCGGCCTTTGCCTGCCCGATCAGCTCGAACAGGTCCTCCCGGCAAAGCGGCTCGCCCCCTGAAAACACCAATACGGGCATCATCGGCTGGCCTTTGCCCAGCTCCGCCAACTGCGCGATGAGATCTTTGGCCTGCGCGATTGAGAGGTCCCTGTGAGCGGTTTCGTCGGACTCCACACGCCGGCAGTGCGCGCACGTGAGGTTGCATCGTATCGTGCTCTCCCAGAAAAGGAGCCTTAGGAGCTGCCTGGCCTGCGACGCATCTGTCATGATTGCGATTTCTCCTGGTCATCGGGTTCGGACGTGATCTCTTCGGCCTGCCGGACGATGTGGGCCACCAGTCTTGCCGCCTCGGCTGCCCCGTTTTCTTTGGCGACCACGTTGACGTTCTTGATCACGCAATGCAGCAGCTTGTTGACAACGCGATTGACCATGGCCTCCATGACCTCTTTGCAGGAGGCTTCCTGCCTGGAGCCAACGAAAAAGCGTTCCATTTCATTCTTGCCGATTTGGGCGAACTGCTCTTTCATCCGGCCGATCAGAGGCCCTATGTCCTTGGCCCCGAACCATTCCATGAACTCCGTGACACTCTCAAGAACGATCTCCATCCCGCGGGCCATGTCACGCTCCCGGGCCTTGCGGTTCTGTTCCACCACCGCGGTAAGGTCATCGACGCTGTAAAGGTAAACGCCCTCGAACTCATTGACCGACGGCTCGAAATTCCGCGGCACGGCGATATCGATAATCAGCAGCGTCCCATCCTTGCGGCGCGCCATGATGTTCTTGAAGGATTCTTTTCTGAACAGGTAATCCTGAACCGAAGCCGAGGCGATGGCGATGTTGGCCCCGATCAACTGCTCTTCGAGCTGCTCCCATTTTCCTACTCTGATCCCGAACTCTTCGGCCAGCTTCAGACCGCGGTCGTAAGAACGGTTGACCACGGTTATGTCCCGGGCCCCGGCTTGAAGAAGGTGCTGGACCAGAAGCTGGCCCATGTCCCCGGCGCCGATGACGACCACCCTGGCCGACGAGATATCGGCAAAAAGCTGCTTGGCCAACTCAACCGCAACGCCGGCGACACTCACCCGGCCGTTTGAGATAGAGGTCGTCGTATAGACCTGCTTGCTCGCGGCAAAGGCACAATGGAACAGCCGGTTGAGGACTTTGCCCGTAGTCTTGGCCGCACAGGCGAGCTTATAGCTTTCCTTGACCTGCCCGATGATTTGCGCCTCGCCCACCACAAGGCTGTCCAGGCTCGATGCGACGGTCAGCAGGTGCCGGACCGCGTCCTCGTCTTCGTATGCGTATAGGAACCGGCGGAACCCATCCAACGCTATATTTTGAAATTCGGAAAGAAACTCGGCGAGCCGGTCCGGATCGGCGCCCTGGCACTGCTTGCCGGCGCAATAGAGCTCGACACGGTTGCACGTCGATAGAAGTACGAACTCCGCCTGGGGGAACCTGCTCTTGAGCTCGCAAAGCGCCCTGCCCGTGGCTTCGGCGTCGAAGGCCAGCTTCTCGCGAACCTCCACCGAAGCCGTCTTGTGGTTGAGTCCCAATACGACGATCTTCATGCTTTGCTCTTATTTGGTCTGTTCGATAGTCTCAATGTCACCGCCGGCAAAGTCGTGCGCTGTCCCGCAAAACACCGACGTGCCTACCACGGCAAATAGAATCAGGGCAAACGCGACGATGGTTACGTGGGCAATCGTCTTTTCCTTCAGCTTGACCGTCCTCAACAACGCCAGGACCGCTCCCAGAAGCAGCCAGACGACGGCGACAAGGACAATCTTCGCGTCTGTGAGCCAGTCACGGGCCGTCATGTTGAGTGCGGTTGATGTCGCCGCCAGGCCGATACCGCTTACCAGTCCGAACGTAATCAGTACGAAGCAGGACTTCAGTCCGAGCAGGTTCATGCGCTCGAGCTTCTCAATGTTGGGCACTTTGCCGAGGACGCCGAGCAGGTCCTTTTGCTTGAGCTTTCGCCTGGCAAAAAGGTAGAGCACGGCGCTGGCCATGGCGAGCATCGCCGCAGCGCCTCCGAGGATCATGGCGATGGCGTGCATAATGGCCCACGGCGTGGAAGCCGCCGCATGGGCCTGCGCGGCGGGCTCAGCGACCGCCCCGGCCAGCAAAACGAGCGTCAGGATCACCCATACCATGACCGAACCGAACCACACCTGCTGGATAGCGATACTCAGAAAGAGGTAGGTCAGGCCAAACACGATAGTCAATACAATCATCGATTCAAACAGGCCGGTCAGCGGTACCGCTCCTATTGCAACGGCCCTGAAGACCAGTATCACCGCTTCGAGTGTCACGGCCAGCGAAACCAGGGGAAGAAGAAATCGCCGGTATTTCTCGCCTCTCAAACGCAGTTGGAGACCACCGATTACCGCCGCGGCCAGATATATCGCGACGACGAGAACAAAAATAACCGTTTCATGCAGAGGCAGTTTGGACATTCTTATCCTTCTCTTGCACCGTCCGGGTCCGGGAAGTAGGTCGGCGGAACCTTCTTGAGTTCCTTTTCGGTTTTCAATATGCGGTAGTCGGACACCCCGCACGCTCGACTCATTCGCTCAACGGTCTGCTCAACTTCCAGGGGATCCTTCCCATGAACCATCGTGTAGAGATTGAAAGGCCAGTTCTCAGCCGTATCCCGCTCGTAGGCGTGACTGACCTGCTCGAAACCTGCCAGCATCGTGCCCACCTGCTCCATGCGCCCGGGATCCACTCGCCAGACAACCATCGCCCCGCCGGACAGACCCACTTTGAAATGATCGACAATCGAGCCTATTCGCCGGACCTTGCCTGCTCGCTTCCAGTCCTCCAGGATAGCCAACAGCTCTTCTACGCTGATACCCGCGCGCTCGGCCATGTCTTTGTATGGGGTCTGACTCCGTGGAAATCCCCCCTGAAGAATCGCCAGCACCCTCCTGTCAACATCGCAGATCGGACGCTTCATCCCTAATTCTTACCACTACAAGACATTCAAGCGGATTCAATGGGTCATACACAACCGTTGATTCTTCCCACGATCAGGAAAAACCCTCATAAAACCATTAGTATAGTAGAATATACCTGTAATTGCAAGAGAAGTTCTTGCAACTGGTCACCAATAGTGGCAATATGCAGGTTTCCCATGTCCTTTCGGTCAAAAAGCCCCCATGTCGTTCGTCTCCGTTCAACAAAGCAAAGCAATGCAGCCCCGTAAGCTCAGAATTGAATCTCAGCCGGGTAGATGTCTCACAGGGTCCTATAAATAATCAAAAAAACAAGCTGTTCCACAGAGCAAGATGAGTACGGCATCTTCTGGCAACGGTCGTTTTGCCCCCGACCGGCTGTTTGTTATACTTTAGCTGGCACATAGAAGTTGTCAAATGTTCGTCCAATGGGGGCTTTTCCTGGGGGGGAGAACGATGACGCCCACAAAAAAGGTAAAGATAGCGTGCCGCAATCGCCGAGCCAGCGCACTTATCGTCTCACTGATGTTCGTGCTGATATTCTCGGCCCTGGCTGTCAGCATGATGACTCTTTCGAGCACAAACATGCAGCTTGCCTCGAATCACCACAATGTCAACACAGCCCTGGCGACCGCCCAATCCGGGCAGGAGGTCATCAGGTACTGGCTCAGCCGCGTCCTGTTCTCAAGCTCGACGCCGCAGGCTAATTATTTCAGCGCAATAGTCAGCCAGATCAAGAGCGATTTGAATGCCAACGGAATCACGAATGTGGACCTGCAGAACGACGGTTCGATTGGGGCCGTGATGCTGGACACAACGACCGGACAGAGATTCGACGCCAGCATACAGATCAATCCGAGCTCGCCAACCATCCTGCAAACGCAGGTTACCGGTTATAGCGGCGATATTACGCGCACGATACGCACTCTGTATAATATCGAGCCTTATATCTTTCCGATTTTCAATTACGGCCTGGCGACGAAAGGCCCGGTCAATTTCCCGGGCAACCCCACGATAACTGCCGTGAACGAAGCGTGGGAGGCGGACATCTTCATAGAAAGTTCAGGCAGCCCCATCGCCATGCTCAGCATTGGCAACCTGAACTTCGATGGAAGTGTCAACGTAGGCGACCCGAACGCGAACGTCAATTTCCAGGCGGCTGTGCAAATCGCCGGCGACTTCGGCCAGACCGCGATCGACAATCACGTTTCTATCGGCAACGACAGCCCCGAATTCCCTACTCCGGACACGGAGCGATTCAGGGTCTATGCTACGGGTTCTCCAATAGTCAGTTCCGCAGATCCTCGTCTGAGCGCCCCGGGACCAACTCTGACCAACGTACTTATAAAAGGCGGAGTGAACCCCACTTTTCAAGGCAGCGTCACAATCAATGGGGTCTTGTTTATCGAGTACCCCAACAAGGTCACGTTTTCCAAGAACGTGGCCCTCAACGGCATCATGGTTGCAAACGGGTTGGTAAAAGAGGCCGATCCCGCCTCTCGCCGAATCGACATCCTGGGGAATTTTGCCAGCGGTCCTTACCCGAGCGACCCCATGTTCGATGCGATCCGCGCCGAGGAGGGCACATCCATGCTCGCGCCAGGGTTCTTCGTAACATTTTCCGGTAACTTCTCCACGCTGGAGGGCGTCGTGGCCGTCAGCGGAGTACACTTCTCCGGTAACGTAAATGCCCAAATCAAAGGCTCAATTGTCAATTACTCCAACAGTCCCACGGTGATAGAGGGCAACGCGGTAATGAACTTCGACCGGGTGGGCAGCGTCAAGATTCCCGCGGGCTTTGATTTGTACAGAGAGCTGGATTACAGTCCCACGTCCTATTCGGAATCGGCTCTGTAAAGATCTGAAAACCGATGACAGAAGACGGAAAACAGAAGTAGGTCTTCGGACCTCAGACTTCGGATTTCCGACGTCTGGGGGCCTCAGGGATACAACACCGGGTTGAGATTGACTCTGTGCAGCCTGTGTTCGGCGACCGCGTCATGGACCCATCCGATGATGGCGGGTTTGTACTCGTACTCATCAAGGGGCCGCAAATCGTTGGGGTCCAGCGGGCCGACGCCACCGACGATTCTCCCGAACGTGTCGCTCTCGATGGCGTAGATGCTGCCATTTGTGTGTTGCCAAAATCCTCTTATCGTACTCATAGCGAGACACCCTCCTTTTAAAGTATAGGAAACCGAACAGGAAATGCAAAAACAGCGCGAGCGCAGCGCTATACCGGCTACACAACCGAAGTGAACTAAAGTGCCTGAAGTGAGCTAAAGTGCC
>DATKWR010000526.1:0-4814 GCA_035529475.1 Sedimentisphaerales bacterium
ACCGACGTCTTGCAGATGAGCTTCAGCTCGGTATCAAATAAGCCGATCTTGACATTCGTTCCGCCTACATCTATTCCAACAAACGTTCCGCTCATTTCTTTCTCCCTGCTTCATTATTGTGACAAGAGCTCAGCTCTGGTAGCCGTCCGGGTGGCTGTTGTGCCACTGCCATGCGGTTGAGACGATCCCTTCAAGCTCGGGCCATTGGGTTTCCCATTTCAGCTCACGTTTCGCCTTTCCTGCGTCCGCTGTCAATACCGGCGGATCACCCGGCCGGCGGTCCGCCTCAACGACGCGAAAGTCCCGGCCTGATACCTTCTTGACAGCTTCAATGACTTCCCTTACGGAGTACCCTTTTTCGTTGCCCAGGTTATATATCAGCTCGGGCTTCTCGTCCAGCTTATCCAAAGCCAGAAGGTGCGCTCTGCACAGATCGCTGACGTGGACGTAGTCCCGAACACAGGTTCCGTCAGGCGTCTCGTAGTCGGTTCCGTAGATGCTCACGTCGCGGCGTTTTCCCATCGCGGCCTGGATGATCAATGGGATCAGGTGCGATTCGGGATTATGGTCCTCGCCGATGGTGCCGTCCTGGCCGGCGCCGCAGGCGTTGAAGTATCTCAAGCAGGCGTAGGCAAGCTTGCCTGCCAGGCTTTGGTGGTGGCACATCTTCTCGACCGCCAGCTTGGTCTGGCCATAAGGGTTTATTGGCTCGGTCGGCGAATCTTCGAGAATCGGCACTCTGGTGGGGATCCCATAAACGGCTGCTGTGCTGCTGAAAACGAACTTCCTCACGCCTCGCGCCTCCATCGCCGAGAGGAGATTCTGCGTGCAGCAAAGATTGTTGCGATAGTATTCCAGGGGCTTGCGAACCGATTCGCCGACCTCGATGAAGGCGGCAAAGTGCATGACGGCTTCGATATCATACTTCTTGAGCGTCTCGACAAGCAAATCGTAGTCGGCCAAATCGCCCCGGACAAACTCAGCGTTTCGAATGGCGGGTCGATGGCCTCTGCTCAGGTTGTCATAGACGACCGGCTCATATCCCTGCACGGCCAGCATGGCCGTCATATTGCTGCCGATATATCCCGCTCCGCCACAGACCAACACCCTCATGTCCGGTCCCCCGTCGCTTGGTGCTCATCGCCCATTCGAGACACGATCCTCCCTTCAATCCGGCTCAGAATTTCGCTGGCAAGGGGCACGTCGTTACGCAGCTCGACCCAGGCCATGTTCTTCTCCTGTTCCGGGTGAAGTTGTAGTCTCTGCACCAGGGAGCTGCTTCGCGAGAACATCTCGTATCCTCGGGCACTGCTGCTGAGCTCTCGTTCGGGCAGAGATAACCTTTGGACCCGGACGACGCAGCCGATGGACAATCCTACACCCTGTTGGCTTATCTCCACTTCCGCGGTCCGGCGAATGGTGTGAAGATTGGCCTGAAAGCTGTTATCAGGACCGACGTTGTCGCTGCGCCAGAACTCGAAGAACTGCGCGCCCGACAAGGGCCTGGTTCTTATCACGCCGCTGGGGATATCGGCTTTCTCTATGGTAAAGTGCATATTGGCCAGGACGTCCTCGACAAGCGCCATGGTTTCGGCTTTGCCCACGTCCGGCACGTAAACCTGACTGGTTGCCATCTTCCGCTGCGGCTGGGCGCAACCCGCCAGAACAAGTGCACAGGCGCACAGGTGCAGGAGATTCGTAGGATGGGCAACTCGTTGCCCATGCTGAGAGAGTTTCTGCATTTGTTCTTTGCTCATGGTCAAATTCAACCGACAATTGCACGGATATCGATAAGGTACATCTGCCGGCCGTTGCCGCCGTGGGGCGAGTCGATCACTACGCTACGGCCGTCGGGGCTGAATCGCGGGTGCGTGTCGCAGCGCCATTCGCCGGTATATTGAGGCGGTGCATGGAAATGGCCGAGTGCGATCGTTTTGCCGGTTGCGGCATTGTAAAGATAAACATTCTGTTTTCGCTCTTTGTCGGGATAGGCGTCGTTGAGAATCCACCGATTACCCGGCAAGTACGTGCAATGCCCGTTTTTTGTCATCACACCCCGGCCGACGATCTCGACGTTATCCGTGCCGTCCTCGTAGAGGTAGAAAGCGTTTCCGTGCGAAGGGTGCCAGGCCCAGGCCAGGATATGCTTAGGGTCGCGCCAGATAAAATGGGACGTCTTTCCGTAAGGATCAACCACTCGGATATCGGTGCCGTCGGGGCTGGCGGTCAGCATCCGCGTGCCAAAACCGGACTGTCCCCCGGCCCGCCAGCGATGGAGGAAGATGAATCGGGAGCCGTCTGTGTTGAGCAGCAGGTGGTTGAACCAGTGCTTGGCCCCTTTGGGATCACCGGGGATCTTGCCGAAGGCGACGATATCCGCCAGGGATATGGTCAAGTCCTGTTTGCCGCTTTCGAGATCGACCCGGAAGATGCCCGAATCCTTCGGAGCGGGGTCTTCTGCGTGCGGGTCGGGCAGGCCGGCATACCCGTAGCCGGGGCGCATATCCTGGATGCGGCGAAAATCCGGCACCACGGCCGTGCGCCCATCGGGGCTGACCGTGTAAACGGGGCAAGGCAAAGTCCGCTTTTCGCGGCTCTTGATGTCAAGGATGTGACAAACGTACTCGTTGTCTTGCCGGTCGTTCCAGATGATTTGTGTTTGCGAACCGGGCCGCCACTGGAGCATGCAGCCCTGCTGCCAGCACCATGCGCTGCTGCTGTCCAGTTCCGTCCACCGGTTGCTGTCGCGCAAATCCACCATGCCGATTTTGATGATGTCTTCCGGTTTGGGGCTGCGATGCTCGAAATCAACCTCCATGGCGAGCACGTACCGGCCGGTGGGGTCGAACTGGAGCTTGTCGTAGTAGCCGAACCAGTGGAACTTAGGCCCGCGTGTAATCGCCCGGACGGCAGGCAGCTTCTCGGTTGGTGAATCGGCGCTAAGGGCCGGGCCGGCGATGCCGGATATCGCCAGCGTGCCGTGCGCTGTGTGCTGCAAAAACGCGCGACGATTCAACTCGGTGCTTCTCATGCCGGATAATTGTATTTGCATCGACCTGCGAACGCAAGAGCAATTGCCATTGTTTGCCGGTTTTGCTCATTTGCCGAGCTTGTGGCACGCCGACTAAAGGCTCGCCCATCCTTGTGCCGATGACAGTAGTGCAGCGTGAAACGTCTAACGAACGGCAAGCTATTGCCCGCGCCCTCGCTTGGGGCCGAGCTATGAGTACGGAAATGCCCTCGACGCAAATGCAATCGGTCGGTGAAAAGATTCTCTCCTTGCCTTTGGGCCGGGACGTCAAGAGCTTCCTCAGTTATCTGACCGTCGAGGCGGGTTTGTCCGAGAACACCGTTCTGGCTTATGGGCGCGACATGCGGGATTTTCTGACGTACTGCAAGGCCGCCGGGATCTGCCGCCTGGGGCAAATCGGTCCGGCGGTAATTCAGAAGTACCTGCGGACCCTGGCTCAGCAGCAAAAGAGCGAGGGTTCGGCCAAACGCGCGCTGGTTGCGGTGAGGATGTTTCTTCGATTTGCCAGACTTATGGGCTTGATCGACGACGACTTCACGGCGGTCCTCGAAAGCCCGAAGCTCTGGCAGAGACTGCCGACGGTGTGCAGCAAGAAGCAAGTGGTCGATCTGCTGAATGCCCCTTCTCCCGACGAACCTTTCTATCTTCGTGACAAAGCCGTCCTTGAGCTGCTCTATGCCACCGGCATACGCGCCAGCGAGGTGGCGGGCCTGCGCATTTCGGACCTGAACCTTGACATCGGCTACCTGCGATGTCTCGGCAAAGGCAACAAGGAGCGGGTCGTACCTATGGGGAAGGTAGCCATCACGGCGGTCCTGAAGTACCTGACGGACCTCCGTCCGAAATTGGCCAAACCCTTCAGCGGCAATTCTTTGCTGCTTTCCCGAACAGGCCGGCCCATGGGTCGCATTGAGATTTGGAGACTTGTCAAGAAACATGCGAGCCGGGCGGGGATGCCCAGAAACTTGACCGTGCACACGCTGAGGCATTGCTTTGCAACACACCTTCTGGCCGGAGGGGCCGACTTGCGTAGTGTGCAGGAAATGCTCGGCCATGTGGACATCGCGACGACGCAGATTTATACGCACGTTGACCAGGAAAGACTCAGAGAGATGCACAGGAAGTTCCATCCAAGGCCGTAGGTGCATCGTTCATTATCGATTTTCGTACATCTATGTACAAAAGTGTTTGACTTGGGCGGATTTCCGTATTAGTATGATACAAGAGTTGATGAACGGGACCTCGCAGAGAGGGAACCGGCGGTTTGTCTGAGGTCATCGATGAGTACAAGGCGGTCATATCTTGCTGTGTTAATCCTGGTTATAGGGTCGCGGCAGTTGTGCATAGCAGCCGACAAGCCCGTCTTGCCCGCCGACACCAATACGCCGCCCATACTGGCCAAATCGGACGAGGAACTGGATGTTATCGCTTTGCTTCAAGGTTCAAGTGAAGAGGAACGCGTGAAAGCCGCCAGTGTCATGCTCTTCAGCGACAATCCTTTGGCCAGAAAGACCCTCCTCGATACGCTCAAGCAAGCCAAGAATAGTGCCGCACGCACGGCTGTTTGCAAGGCGCTGATCCAAACACGCTCGTCGAAGGAGTCTGCGAAGAACACGGACGATTTCATTGCGCCCCTGCTCGGCGTCCTGGACACGGAGCTCGAAGCCGAGGCCCAGTTGGCCGCCGAAGCCACCCTCATCTTCGAATATGATAAAATCAGCAAGCTGCTCGAAGACACAGCCAAGGATGCCTCAAAACCGGTCAGGACAAGATTGAATGCCAT
>DATKWR010000527.1:0-4061 GCA_035529475.1 Sedimentisphaerales bacterium
GGAGATGCCCTGGCGATGATCCACTTGTTCCTCGGCACGGGAACGAGGGCCATCGACTTTCCGCTGACACCGATGATCACAGAGGTGACCGAACCATCCCTGGAGACCATCTTCCCTCGGGACGGCCCGTGCCGGGAGGAGCTGTCCCTTGCAGAAGACCAGGACGGCTGGCCGGACGAGTTGCGAGGTCCGCTGTTTCCGGATTGGCCGCCGCCAAAGAGGGTCTCCAACAGTTGGACAATCTCCTCGGGCTCGCGGTGACGAATCTCGAAAACTTCCACGACGGAACCTTCGGCCTGGTCCGCGTCGAACCGGGCGATGATGGGCTCGATGCTGAGCAGATTCTCGACCGTATCAATCAACAAGAGGTTGCGGGCGTCTTCGTCCGCCGTGACATAGCCGGACTGGCCCATGAGGGGCCGAATGATCTCGGCCATCTGGCTCGGGCTGTAATTCTGCAATTTGATGAAGCGTTGAACGATCTGGTTCTTGTTCGCTATCCCCTCGAGCGAATCCTCGGCCATTATCGTCGGGACGGCCTTGTCGAGCGTCTCGATCCACGTGCGAACCTCGTTCACGTCTTCGACGGAACCCTTGGCGATGATCCAGTTGTATCGCGACTCCGCCAGGAGGGTCAGCGCCCTGCGGCCTGAACCGACGGCAACCGATGTCGCCGCGCCGGCTCCGATGGGCTTGCCGTCTTTGGGCTTGCCCACCTGACGGCTGGCGGGCTGGTATCGACTGCTGGCCACCGGGCTGGGAGGAGGCGCCTTGGGCGGGCCGGCAGCGCTGTTTGCTTGAATGCCTTTGTCCAGCAGGACCTGCAACAGCGGAACAAGCTCCCTCGGATCGCGGTGATAGATCTCAAATATCTCTGTGACGGTTTCGGCGGTCTGGGCCACGTCGAACTGGGTTATAATGGCTTCGATGCGCATGAGATTCGCGACGGTATCGATGACCAGCAGCGTACCGGCCGTTTCGTCGGCACTGATGTAGCCGTATTCGTCAATCAGAGGCTGGACGATCTGGCCCATCTGACCGGGGCTGTACGCGTTGAGCTTGAAGAACCTCTGGACGACCTGCTCTTTGTTCTCGATCGCAGCGAGGGGCTGCTCGATTGGAATTGTCGGGACCAGACCCAGTCTGGCATCCGCGATGGGCTTGATGTAGATGGTGTCCTCGCCGTATTCCGCCACATACCCCTTAATGCGCAGAGCGCTGTAAACTTTTTCGAGGGCCTTGGCTCTTGGCAGTCTTCGCGGTGCGTATATCGTGATCTTCTGCTTCATGGCCTGGTCATCGGGGATAATCGCCATACCGGTCCATTCGGCGATCCTCTCGATGATGAACTTCATCTCGACGTTGTTGAGGTTAATGGCTTCGAGCGGCTCGTTCTGGTCGTCGGGGTCGTCAGGTGCCACAGAATCAAAGGCTGAGGTTCTCGTTTGGCGAGGGGGCCTCTTCTGGGCTGTATCGAGGTCCGGGTATTCGTAAACATCCTCGGTGTCGGCGGGCTCCTCCGGGGCAGTCAGGCTATCATCCTGTATCTCAGGCGAACCGGCATCAATAACGGTCTTAGTGGCGTTCGAATCGGTTGTCTCGCTGTACCCGGCCGTCTGGAAACCGACCTGCCAGACGATCAGTGCCGTTGCAGCGGCGACGATGGCCAGGATCAACAAGTTCTTTCGTTGCATACAAATCTCCTACAGAGAGTCGTATCCCATCCAGGGGGTACGACTGCCTACCAGGATGTGGGCCGGCGTCAGGATGGTCCGTCATGCCCGAGGGATGACGGACTTCAACCACCGCTGTCCCAAACATCAGCCACTCAGACGCTCGCAGACCGCACAATATTGCCTCATTTTCGGGAAAAATACCCTTTTCATCGGGGTAGTGATGGGAGTTACTTCTCGTTACCCCAAAGTTGCCCCCCGCTGCCCTGGCTCTTTCGCCATTCATTTCGCCACTTGTGAATGTCGGCCGGCTGGATGAACCGTTTCGGCCTCCTCGACTCCTTGTCCGCAAGAGCAGGCAGCTTCGTCAGAGGCGGAGCCTGGTACCAGTAGGCAACGCTTGCCAAATCGAGCGTGAGGCAGTTGTTGTGCCCGTGCTCGATGGTGAACTTAAGCGATTTGTCAAAGTAGATCGGATCGCTGATATGAAACCGGTACACGTGGGTCCGGCCGAGCCAGCCCAGATCGTCGTTGACTCGCGCGTATCCGAAGTAGGGATGGGCAAACAGAGTCTTCGGACACCAGGAGGTGTTGAAGTAGTCTTCGGTCCCTGTGCCGTGTAACGTGGGCGTTGGCTCTGCATCGATGAATATCATATCGTCGCCTTCGCCGTACCACATGGGCGTTGGAGAGTGCACGTAATAGTTCACGCCGACAAAATGCCCTTTGCCCTTGATATCGGCGATGAGGTA
The DNA here is from genome assembly GCA_035529475.1 of Sedimentisphaerales bacterium. GTDB lineage: Bacteria > Planctomycetota > Phycisphaerae > Sedimentisphaerales > Anaerobacaceae. The sequence goes on from DATKWR010000527.1 coordinate 2,426, forward strand.
GTTTCCTTCTCCCCGCGGGTTCTTGCCCTGGGGACCCAATGTGCTCCACTCGTTTTCGCCTTCAGGCGGAGCTTGCGTCAACTCGTGGTTGTACCATGCGCAAAATCGCCCCATATCTTCCGGCAGATCGTTGACCTCAACGTAGTCCACGTAGTAATAGAAGGCGCTGATCTTCCTGCCCGTCTGGTTTTCGATCTCGATTCGCGCGCCCTTCGAGAACGGCATCACGAAATAGGAAACCAGCGCCCGACCCTCCGTCGGCCCGACGGCCAGCGGCAAACTGATGAACGGATAGCTCTCATTCCACCCCTGCCCGAAGAACGGGCCAATCGGCGACTCCACGGAGGCAAACGAATTGCCGTCCCAGTACATTCGCAGGATGATGTCGTTTCGGCTCAATTGATCGGGGACAGGCGCGATTGTAATCCAGATGTGATTGATCATGCCCGCTCCTTTCACATTGAACAGCTCCCTGACTTGCCCATCGTCGATGCTCTCGAAGCGGTCGTTGTTCCCGCCCGTTCGGTCGTAGCTGCTGACGCGTTTGGATTTAACGTCCGTCTGGATTCGGGCAAGATCGGACAGTTCGCCGCGGTCCCGCCCAACGACAGCCTCACCAAGAACGAAGGACGACAAAACAATCAAAATTGAAACTACATAAGCTCGTGCCATTCTTGTTACCTCCTTTTCATAAAACGTTAGATCTTCTGCAAAATCAATCTATCCTGATTACCGCCACGTCTTCTCCGCCCAGCGCAAGACTGGCCTGTTGATTCCGCCACTCGACAGGTTGGCCGCTAATCAATTCGCGGCTGCTCTTGGGGGTCTCTCGCTCCAGCTTGATGGTCACGGCGCGTCGTTCAGTGCTGTCGTTAAACACGGTGAAGACATTCTCGCCGAACCGCTCCACATAAACGCGACTGTCGTTCGACCAAGCCAGCGTTACCGGCTCCCAGCCGGCCGCGGCAACTGATTTACAGAGCGGAACATATTTCCTGAAGAGGTCTCGATCGCGTTCGTACAACTGCGGCCGACTGAAGTAATGGCCCTGCGAAGCGTTGTGGCTGAAGAAACCCGGAAACATGCCGTAGGCGAGCGACCGCTTCATGTACTTCTCGACCAGGTCATAAGAGAACTCCTCGAAACGAGTGTTCATCAGAAAACAGTAAGGTTTGCCTTTGCACATCGAACGGTAGTAGAGCAGGTCACTGTCAGATGTCGGCCGCCAGGTCCCGCCCGGATTCCAGTTGGTTTCAGTGCCCATCACATCCAGCAGCGGCGCCAGCCAGCACAAACGATGCGGGGTGGAATTTGCCATCATGAGCTTTTCCATGGCATGAACGTCGCGCGCGATGGCACGGATATACTCGAAGACTATCAGGCCGCGAAAAATGGCCGGCTTTCGGCTATCCAGCGCGAAGGTCAGGGGCGTCTCTGAGCCGGCGAAGTGCTCCCGCCGAAAGTCAAGCTCATCCGTCACGTAGCCTTCACTTGAATCGATATATTCGCCATCCAGGTCGGCTCCGGCCTGGGGGCCATAGAGTTTCTCACGCAGCTCCGGGTTCCATTTATTCTTGAAGTCCGTCATCTCGCCTCTAATCTGCGGCATGGAGTTGATGCTCCAGACGGCCCCGTT
>DATKWR010000528.1:0-3401 GCA_035529475.1 Sedimentisphaerales bacterium
GTCTCGATTTCTTCGGGAGCGGCGCCTTCGACGGCGCCGGCGCCCCGCGAAAGGCCGACACAAGCCAAACCTGCCACAACAGCGATAGTGAACAAACTCATGTAGGATCGCATTCTTTTATCTCCCTATAAAGCGGTTCTCATCGCCAAATCCTAAACGCTCGAATTCGATACTGGTTGTTCGCTTGTTAAAGTTAGCATCGGCCAAAAAGGTTGTCAACTTTTTTGTTGGATTAAATATAGCCGCACAGGCACGTCCGGACGCGGGTTATTGGACGAACGTCATGTTTGCAGCCGGCCAAGCTCGTCCCGGCACATCTTTAATTGCCCCGGATCGGCGAGTTTCGGGACCGCTGCATCCAAATGCCTGATGGCGGGCTCGGTCCGGTTCAGATAGCGTGAATACAGGATACCCAGCATCAGCTCGACCTGCCCGGCGTATTCGTTGCTGCCGTAATGAGCCAGGAACTGCTCGTAGGCCCGCGCCGCTTCGGCGTGGTTGTTCTCACCGGCAAGCTGGTTGGCGATGTCGAGTAGCTGTTGGCGCGGCAGAACCTGCTGGTCGTCGAGCGCCATCAGATCGAGATAAAGGGCGGCCCCGGCGGGCAAATTGCGCTGCGTCAGCCGTTCGGTTATTTCGCTGCGAAGCTCGTGGATTTGCTGTTCTTTCTGCTGCTCGGCGGCGCTCTTGACGACTTCTTTGGCTCTTACTTGCCTGGCGGGCCGGGCCGCAAACGGATCGTAACTGCCCGATACGACGTCGCGGTAGAGGCGGCGCCGGTTCCATCGTTTGATCATGGCCCACAAATCGAAACTGCTGCTGCTGACGAGTTTCGTGGCGAGCAGGCCGACCGTCGCTGCGACGCCAAAGGCGTACCCCGCCAGGTGCGCCCCGTACGCGACCTGCATTGGCGGGAGAAAACGCGGTTCAAACACGTTGTCCCAGATGATCAGCTTGAAGGCGATGAAATACATCGCGGGCAGCTCCATCGTTCCGATTAAGAAGAACCAATAGATCACGGTGATCAACGTCTGGGGGAACAGCACCAGATAGGCCCCCGTCACAGCGGCGACCGCCCCGCTGGCCCCCAAAACCGGCGTAACGCTCATAAATGTATGACCGACGCCGCTGAAAACCGCCCCGGCCAGGTAAAAGCACAGGTAGCCGATATGCCCCAGCTTGTCGTTGACGTTGTTGCCGAACAAATACAGGAAGAACATGTTGCCGAGAATATGCATCAGGCCGCCGTGCAAAAAGGCGTAACTGACGAATTGCCACAGATGCCGTTGGCCGGGCCTGGGATCCAGCACGAACCGCTCAGCCCAAGGCCGAAGAAACTCTTCAACGCCTGTGAACGGGTCAATATGAGACCAATAGGTCAGCAGAAAAATGAGAACGTTCACGACGATCAGGGCGTAATTGACGTAGGGCGTACGTCTTGGCGAAATACTCGTCCGAATAGGCAATAGCATCGTATCGTTACCAACCGGGGTTCTTGAAAAAGTTCAGCACCACCTAAAAAACACTCCGAATCAACGAACCTCCGGATTGTAACGGGTAGAGGCGCCTGTGACAAGGCATAAAAAAAGGACGGCCGAAGCCGTCCTTTCCGAGAAAATTGGGCGCTACAAGCAGTTTTTCTCCCTCGCGGAAAACACCAGGGGCCGGCACAACTATCGACGCCACCGGTTTGCCCCCCAGCAAGGTCTTTGTCTAATGAAAGTATAGAAATGGAGCGGTTCAACGCCAAATCACCCGCAAGAAAAGACTTTACTTCTTCTCGGGTTGCAACAAAGATGAAGACACTATGAGACCACAGATCATGACGTTTGCACTTTGTTTGTTTGTCCCGGTGACTGCATTCGGCGCCCGCGGCACGAACAGCCCCGCCGGCCCCATCGCCTGGCGTCAGTGCCTCAGCCAGCGGACCGAGTTTTACGCCGGCGACGAAGCGGTCCGCATTGCCGACAACGTTCTTCTGTACCAGCGCGACGCGGGCGGCTGGCCGAAAAACATCGACATGGCGTCGGTCCTGAGCGAGCCGGACAAGGCAAAGCTGCGCATGGCGAAGAACAGCAAAGACTCGATGCTTGACAACGGGGCGACTCACACGCAAATGCGCTACTTGGCCCGCGTCTATGAGGCCACCGGCCTTGAACGCTTCCGGGACGCCTTTCGCAAGGGGCTGGATTATCTGCTTGAAGCCCAGTACGAAAACGGCGGCTGGCCGCAGCGCTACCCGGATCCCACCGGCTACGCCAGACACATAACGTTCAACGACGGCGCCATGGTCGGCGCGATGAGCGTCCTGCGCGATATCGCCGACAAAAGACCTCCCTTTGCCTTCGTGGACGAACGGACTCGTCAAATGGCCGAAGCGGCGGTGCAAAAAGGCATCGACTGTATTCTCAAGTGCCAGATTGTCGCAGCCGGCCTCAAAACGGCGTGGTGCGCCCAGCATGACGAGAAGACTTTTGCCCCGAGCAAGGCCCGCAGTTATGAGCTGCCCTCAATCAGCGGGTCCGAGTCCGTAGGCATCGTCAGGTTCCTGATGAGCATCGAGAAGCCGAGCCCCCGGATTGTCGAGGCGGTGCAATGCGCTGTGGCCTGGTTCGCCGAGGCGCGGCTCGAAGGGATCAGGCAGGTCCGAAGAGAAGACAAATCAAAACCAGGCGGCTGGGATATAGTGATTGTCAAGGACGCATCCGCTCCGGCGATGTGGGCCAGGTTCTACGACATTGGGACCAACAAGCCGATCTTCTGCAGCCGAGACGGCATACCGAAGGCGACACTCGCCGAAATCTCGCACGAGCGTCGCACGGGATACAGTTGGCTTGGCTATTATGCGACGGACCTGCTGGCTGAGGATTATCCGGCCTGGCAGAAAAAGTGGGCCCCGGAGCGAAATGTACTCGGCGACTGAGCCTCTGTAAACACCATCGATTGAAGGGCGGCCTGAAATGAACAATGAAGTGATAGCCAAACGCATCAGGACGGTCCGCCTCGAAATGAACAAAAAGAGAATCGGTTGCCTGATTATCACTAAGCCCGCCAACGTTACCCACGCGACGGGCTTTCTTGGCGACGATAGCTGGGCGATTATCGCTGCAGGCCGGGTATATCTCTTGACCGACAGCCGCTATACCGAGCAGGCGGAAAAAGAGTGCCCAAGCTGCAAAATCATCGACCGGGCCGGGCCGATGGCCGAGGCCGTCGCCAGGCTTCTCAAGAAACTCAAGTCCGTGCGAACGATCACGGTGGAAGAATCGACGTCGCTGGGTGATTTCGAGCGGCTCAGAAAGACCGTCAAGACCAGGTTTCGAGTGGCGGCCGGTATCGTCGAGAACGTCCGGAGCATCAAAGATGCAAGTGAGATTGCAGCGATCAGGACTGCCGCTGCA
>DATKWR010000529.1:0-7299 GCA_035529475.1 Sedimentisphaerales bacterium
CGAGTGTAATCCACATTTTCTGTTTCATAGTCCGGATACACTACGAAATCCTCCTTCAACAGGCAATCACTTTCATCCGCGACGACCTTATGTCACTGTTCTATAATGAGTTATGTGGAAATAATATTTACACCCCACGGGTATTTGATCTTGGGTGCGTTACCCAATACTGTCGAAATACCCGTGAACGGTTACAAAATATTTTTCTACTTGACTTACCACTTGAGGTGTGTTAATTTAAAGATTGGATGTTGGGTATTTGATATTGGGTGCGTTGCCAAATGCGTTCAAAATACCCGTGAACGGTTACGATTTTGGGAAGGAGGATTGTCATGTTCAGACGAATGAGTTGGGTTGGGGGCACGAGGTTGGTTGCCGCTTTGTGGGTTGTGTGCTACCTGCTTACGCCGGCGCCGGTTGCTTGTGCCGCTGGAACGTATGGTTTACAGTTTGATGGGGTGGATGACTACGTTGACATTGGACCGTGGCCGACCATTTCGAGTGAGATCATGTCGAACGCGGTCACATTCGAGTGCTGGCTCAAGTCCTCCAATGCCGCCACTAAAATGACTCTGATCGGTGGGGTCAACACAGTGGACAAGATGTTCTTTCGGATCACTCTCAATTGGGACGGGAGGAGGGTGCAACAGCCCGGCGGCATCAAGCTCCTGCAGCGTAATGCCGACATGACGTTTTTTGCGGGAGGAACCGCCTCGAACCTAAATACCGGGATCACGAATGGACAATGGCATCACATGGCGCTGGTTTTCGATCCCAGCACCGGGAGCTTGGCGATTTACGTGGACGGCGTAAGTCAGAATCTCAGTTTTCTGAATGTCGCCACGCCTACGAATATGACCGATTTCGAACACCCGGTTTTGCCTCTTGGGGCTGTGAACACCAGGACCGTGATGGACAACTATTTTCAGGGAGTCCTTGCGGAGGTGCGCATCTGGAACTACGCCCGTACCGAATCCGAGATACAGGAAGACATGGGCGTGAGTCTCTCCGGGCAGCCGGCAGGGCTTGTTGGTTATTGGCAATTTAATGAGGGCCAGGGCCCGACAGCGTATGACGGCTCCGGCCATGGGAGGCATGGAACCCTGGTGGGGCCCACGTGGACAACGGATGCGCCGCCTGTTGTGCAACTGTTCGCGTTTAGCCCGGTTCCGGCCGACGGGGCAGTGGATGTGCCTTGGGATGTGGTACTGAGCTGGACTGCCGGCGAAGGCGCCCAGAGGCACAACGTGTACTTCGGCGATGACTTCGCCGCTGTCAGCGCTGCCGATGTGAGCAATCCGCTGGGGGTCCTGGTCGCCCAGGACCGGACGGGAACCGTCTATGCTCCGTCGAATGTTCTCGAGTTCGGCCGGACGTACTACTGGCGCATCGACGAGGTTGGCGAGGTTGGCGCGGGCAATATCTGGAGTTTCACGGTCGAGCCGACAAGCTACACGCTTGCCGAAGAGTGCATCACGGCCACTGCATCGAGTTGGAACACAGATGATGAAGGGCCGGAGAACACGATCGATCGCTCCGGACTCGACCCCAACGACGCGCACTCGACGGCCACGAAAGACATGTGGCTTAGCGCCGACGTCCCCGCTGGGGAATCGGCCTGGATCGAGTACGAGTTCGACAAGGTGTATTTACTTGACCAGATGATGGTATGGAACCACAACTCGGAGACCGAATCGCTGGTCGGTTTTGGAGTCAAAGAGGCGATCATAGAGTATTCGCTTGATGGAACGGTCTGGACGGCCGTGGACGATCCGGAGGAATTCGGCCGCGCGACCGGCGAAGCCGGCTACGAATCGGATACAACCATTGATTTGGGCAAGGCCGCCGCCAAGTACGTGAGGATCACGGCCGTCAACAACTGGGGCGGCGTGCTCCAACAGTACGGCCTCAGCGAGGTTCGCTTCTTCTACATTCCGATGTTTGCGCGCAAGCCTGATCCGGCAGCCGGATCCAGCGACGTGAGTGTGGAAGCCAACCTGGTCTGGCGCTCGGGCCGAGGAGCGGTGTCGCACGATGTCTTCTTCGGTACGGATGCAGAGGCAGTCGCTGATGGCTCGGCCCTGATCTGCACAGCCCCCGAGACAGCCTGCGATCCGGGCCCGCTGACGTTCGGAACCACCTACTATTGGAAGGTCAATGAGGTCAATGACGCGGCTGTCCACAGTATCTGGGAAGGGGACGTCTGGAGCTTCACGACAGAGGAGTTCTTCATCGTGGACGACTTCGAGGCGTACACGGACGAAGAACCCAATCGCATATTCGGCACGTGGCAGGACGGCTGGGAGATTGACGATAACGGCTCGGTCGTAGGCCACCCAGATCCCGCGGTGATGCCGGGTGGGCACTTCGCAGAGACCAAGATCGTCCATAGCGGCAAACAGTCCATGCCGCTCTATTACGACAATACGGGTGTGGCACGCTACTCGGAAACCAGTCGTACCTTTGCATCGCCGCAGGATTGGACGGCCCATGAGGCCGATACGCTGCTGCTGTACTTCCGCGGCCGTCCGCTGGCTTTCTTGGAGCGTGCCGACGGCAGCATCACCATGAGCGGCTTCGGCGCGAACATCTGGGGTACGGCCGATGGATTCCTGTTCGCCTACAAGCGTCTGAACGGCAACGGTTCGATTGTTGCGCTGGTGGACAGCATCGTCGACACCCATGAAAGCGCCAAGGCCTGTGTGATGATTCGCAAGACGCTGGATGCCGGTTCGTCGTATGCAGAGGTGAGTCTGACGCCCCGCAAGGGGGTGTTATTCACCCTTCGGCTCCGGTCTGACGTGGCTGCCGTGTGGGGCGACCCACAGTCTGGGGGGGTTTCGACGCCGCTGGGGGCCGAGATCAAGGCGCCGTACTGGATCAAGCTCGAACGCAACGGGGATGAGTTCGGCGCTTACTATTCGGCCGATGGGGTGACCTGGGCGCCAACGTATGGGACTCCGCAGACGATTCCGATGGAGGGCGAACTCTTTATCGGCCTGGGCGTGACCAGCCGCTTACTCGATATGCCGACGTTTGTCGAGTTCTCGAACGTCACCACGACAGGCGCCGTCACGGGTCAATGGCAGGTCCAGGCCGTAGGTGCAGAGCAGCCGAGCAACGACCCGGCCCCTTTGTATGTGACGCTGGAAGACAGCATGGGCCGTGCGGCAACGGTGCCCCATCCGGACGAACTGGCCATCACTAACATTGACTGGGAGCCCTGGCCTGTCCCACTGGGTGATTTCATCGCGGCCGGTGTGGACGTGAGCGATATCACGACGATGGCCATCGGTGTCGGTGATCCGGAAAACCCGCCCACAGGCGATACGGGGCTCATCTACATCGACGATATCCAGTGGGGCCGTCCTGCACCGGATCAGGGACAGTAACCGACAAAGAACACCGAATTGGCTACGAAATGAATTGCTGAGGGGGCGGGCTCCGGCTCGCCCTCTGCAGCACGGTTGAGGATTTGTGTGCAGAGTTGGTCAATTAAGGAGTCTCAGCATGTCCAGGCAACGTGGTTTCACACTCATCGAGTTGTTGGTCGTAATCGCGATCATTGCCCTTCTGATGTCGATTCTAATGCCGGCGATGTATCGCGTACGAAAGCAAGCCCGGGCGGTCGTGTGCCAGTCGAACCTCAAGCAATGGGGTATGATGTTTTTCATTTACGCCGAGGACAATAACGGCTTCTTCATGACGCGAACGAATACAACAGGCCGTTGGATCGACGTGCTATACGATTTGTACTACCGGAACGACAAATTCCGCTGTTGCCCGGAGGCTACGAAGATCGCGTTCCCGGACTACCCGCCAGGGGCGTCGTCGTACCCGCTGATGGGGGGCAATGCGACGACTGCGTGGGGCAAGCTAGCCGGTACCGTATCTGACCGACCAGCGGGTATGTGGGGAAGCTACGGCATCAACGGCTGGGTTTACAACACCAAGACGGAGGAGGTCTACGACAAGCCGGCGCAGTTCCACTGGAAGACGAATAACGTCAAAGGATCATCGCAGATCCCCTTGTTCCTGGACTGCGGACTCTTTGTCGGCTGGCCGGACAATGTGGATAGCGTTCCTAAGGTTGAAAACCCGGGCGACTATCCCAGCGTCTACGATTCCATGCGCCGTTTCATCATCAACCGGCACTACCAGGCGATCAACGGCATCTATCTGGATCAGTCCGTCAACAAGATTTGGCTCAAGCAACTCTTTCGCCAGAAGTGGAGCAAGCGATTCAACGTCAATGGCGACCAACCTTACTGGGCGGCTGAAGCTCCGTGGATGGCGCACTTCAAGGGAGATTGAATTCGCAGAGCCGAGGCTTCCGTTGCTTGTACATCGACGGTTATAGAATGAAGGTTATAGAATGAAATGGAAGGAAGCATTCCGCGTGGGGCTTGTCGCCCGGCGCGTTCACAGCACCCGCCAACAGTCATTCGGGAGGTATTTCATGTGTTTTAAGACGAAAATGAAATGGACCGAAATGTGGTACTCTTGCCATACCCTATCCCAAATAACCCGTGTCCTGCACCCGTCGTGCCTTTCGCGGCGGATCGTTTGGGCGACGCTGCTTCTGCTGGCACTTCCTCTGGCTCTGCTGACCGCCGGCCCGATGGATGGCGAAGACATCATCGTACTCTTCGACTCTGGACGGTTCGAGGACGCCGGCATCTATCCGTTGGGTGACTTGCAGGCGGTTGCACACGGCCAGGCGTGTTGGACGCCCGCTTCCGGCACCGCAAGGCCCGGCGAGATCGTGGCACTCGAAAACGACCGCTTCGCACGGGCACTGAGGCGACATCAGACCGCTCAGAATCCGACCGACGCCGATCTTCTGGACTTCCCGCGCGTGGCTGGTACCCTGTTGACGATCTCTTTCGACGCACGTGTCTCGACGTCCGACTCGCGCACGCTCGACGTATCCCTCCTGCGCCCGGGCTCGACCGCACCGCAAGACCAAGCGTCGATCCTCATCTGGGGTCAGGATTCCGGGCGGCTCTGCTACTACGACGGGAACTACCGTGACATCGCGAAAATCGACGAACGGTGGCACCACTATGAATTGATCCACGACCTGACGGCAAACACCTTCGACCTGAGAATCGATGGCGAACGGGTCGGTAAAGATTTGCGCGGGCGGAACGCCTTCCCTTCAGGGGCGACCTTTGGCCGGCTGCGAATCGCCAGCATCCGCGGCCGACAGGGTGAGTACGCCGATCTAACCAACCTTCGCATTACCGCGGCCCCGGCTCCCCCGGCCATCGGCATCACCGAGCCGGTCCACGCAGGCGGCCTGCTCGATCCCGATGGCAAGTTCCGCTTCCAAGTCACCGCCGACAGCCCGGTGCAGGCTTCGGCGATCGCCGTCCGGCTCAACGACAGGGACGTCACTGAGCATCTTGCCTTTGAGGGGACTGCCCGGGAATGGCACGTAAGCCTTGGCGGCCTCAAACCGAACACATCGTATCGTGCCGTGATTACCGCCAGCAACGCCCGGGGAACCACCGAGCGCATCGCCCTGTTCTACACCTTTCGGGACAAGGTCGATGGCTATCGCGGCATCTGGTTCACGCTTGGGCAGATGACGGGGATGTACGGCGATAAGATCTCCGGCGGGCTGGCCTTTATGGCCAGCCACACGCTGATTCCCATGGCCGTCTACTCGCCCCAGGTTGACAAGACTTTCTTTGTCTACGGCGGCACTACCGGACCGGAGAACCGTTACCTCCTGGCTATGGCCTCATACTACGACCACAAGTTGCACCGCGTGCCAAGGCCGACGATCGTGCGGGACCAACGGGGCGTAAACGACCCCCACGATAATCCCAGTATCGCCATCGACGAGACGGGGCACGTATGGGTCTTTGTCGCCGGCCGCTCCCGGGGGCGCCCGGGGCAGATCTTCCGCAGTAAACAGCCCTATTCGGTGGATGCGTTCGAACAGATCATCGAGCGGGAACAAACCTATTGTCAGATCTGGCCGATTCCCGGCAAAGGATTCTTCCTCTTACTGACCCTGTACACCAAGGGCCGAGAACTCTATTGGGAGACAAGCTCCAACGGGCGGACCTGGACTGCGGAACCTGCCAAAGACCTCAGGAAGCTGGCGGGCTTTGGGGGGCACTACCAGGTAAGCCGGCTTTACGGGAGCAAGGTCGGAACGGCCTTCAACTACCATCCTGGCGGCAGCGTCGACCGCCGCACGAACATCTACTACGCCCAGACGTCCGACTTCGGCGAGACATGGACGACCGTCGATGGCCGCCCGCTCAAGACTCCGCTGGATCATCGGGATAACCCCGCGCTGGTCGTGGATTATGAGGCGAAAGGGAGGCTATTCTACATCACCGAGCTGCTGTTCGACGACGAGGGCCGCCCGGTGATCCTTGGTGTCTCCAGCGGCGGCTATGCGCCGGGTCCGCAGAATGATCCGCGGACCTGGGAGATCACACGGTGGACCGGGAACGAGTGGATCACCCGACCGGCCATGAACTCGGACCACAATTACGATATGGGCAGTCTGTATCTTAACGGCAAGACCTGGACGATCATCGGCCCTGGGCTGCCCGGGCCACAGCCCTATTTCACCGGCGGCGAGGTCGGCCTGTGGGTCTCGACGAACCAAGGCGAGAGCTGGGAGCTTAAGCGACGAGTCACCCAGAACAGTCCCTTCAACCACTCGTACCTGCGCCGGCCCCACAACCCGGTGGATCCCTTTTTCGGTATGTGGGCCGACGGCGACTCCAGCAAGTTCTCGATCTCGCGACTGTACTTCACCAACTCCACCGGCGACCGAGTCTACATGCTTCCCTACACGATGGAGGATGAATATGCCGAGCCGATTCTCGTCAGCCAGCCTCTTCATCGCTGACGATATCCGGGGCTTCGCGGCTACGACGCGAAAGGTGATGGAGAGGATTCTGGACGAGGCCGGCAAGAAAAGGCTCTCCGGCGAGGAAAAACCGCGCTTCCACGGCACCGGCTGCGCTTGTCAAGCGGCCGTAGGACACCCTGCGACGCACATTCATCTCCTTGAAAAATAAGCACTTATGGTTTAGTCTGCGCTTGTCAAGCGGCCATAGGACACCCTGTGTACTTGTCAAGCGCCCGTAGGACACCCTGCGATGCACCTCCATCTCCCTGAAAAACAAGCACTTACGATTTCGGCATCGCAACTGGCATTTTCCGCCTCAAAATGCTATAATTCCGCGGTCGGTTTCCAGTATTCCTCAATTTAGCGAAGATTCAAGTACAGATTATGGCAACAAATATCGAGATTGTCAACGCCGC
>DATKWR010000530.1:0-7587 GCA_035529475.1 Sedimentisphaerales bacterium
TTGATCGGTATGGGATTGGTCGCCAATGTCAACATGCTTTTGCACAGGGCGAAAAGTTTGTTATGCCATTGTCTCGCCGAGACAAGGTCGCCCACCAAAATCAGGTCCGTCATCGCTTTGACATCCGCAGGTACAATGTTCGCCACCACGCTAATGACGCCTTTTGCCCCCACGGAGGCCAGCGGCAATGTCAGGGAATCATCGCCCGAAATGATGATGATGTCGCAGCGCGTCGCAATTTCGCTCGCCTGGTCCAGGCTGCCCGTCGCCTCCTTGATGGCGACGATATTCTCGACGTCAGCCAACCGGGCAATCGTATCCGGCGTCATGCCGGCTCCGCATCGGCCCGGTATGTTGTAGAGCACGATCGGCAAATCAACCGCTTCTGCGATCGCTTTGAAGTGCTGATAGAAGCCTTCCTGTGTCGGCTTGTTGTAGTAGGGAGTCACCTGGAGTGTCGCATCGGCTCCGACCTTCTTCGCGTAGGCGGTCAGCTCAATCGCTTCGGCGGTACTGTTTGAGCCGGCCCCGGCGATGACGGGCACTTGCCCGCCGGAGTCTTTGACGACTCTTTCGATAACCTGCTTGTGCTCTTCGTGGCTCAGGGTGGGCGACTCCCCCGTCGTACCTGCGGGCACAATCCCGTCGATGCTGCTGTCCAATTGGAACTCAATCAGCTCGTCCAGCGTCTCGAAATCCACTTGACCATCCTGAAAGGGCGTGATCAGTGCGACCATTGCTCCTGTAAACATTCCGATCTCCTGTCCCAAAGTACCTAAAATGACACATAAGTGTCATCCTGAGGCGCAGCCGAAGGATCTGGCCAGCGCAAGAGAGATTCTTCGCTTCGCTCAGAATGACAGCTTCGCTGTGACTTCAACTTACTTCTGTTCAATTAATTCGATCATTTCGGCGGTTGCCCGCCCTATTCCAACGAGGACCGCTCTGGCGATGATGCTGTGGCCGATGTTGAATTCGCACAGTCCCTTGATACGCGCCACTGCGGCGATATTGCGATAGGTCAGGCCGTGGCCCGCATGGACCACGAGCTTGCTCTCCATTGCGACGTCCCTGCCGGCTTCCAGCTCGGCAAGCCTCTTCCGGGTGGCTCTTTGACCTTTGGCGTTCGCGTACATGCCCGTGTGTAATTCGACGGCGTCGCAGCCGGTCCGGGCCGAGGCGAGAATCTGCGTCTTGTCCGGTGCGATAAAAGTGCTGACCAGGATGTGCTTCTTGTGCATCCTCCTGACCACCTCGGCCAGACGTCGCTGCTGTTTGACACAATCCAAGCCCCCTTCTGTGGTCAACTCGGCTCTTTTCTCGGGTACGAGCGTGACCTGGTCCGGCTTGATTTCTTCGGCGATTCTGACAATAGGCTCGGCCATGCACATCTCGAGGTTGAGCTTACAGGCAACGGTTCCTTTCAGCAAATGGACGTCGCGGTCGCAAATGTGCCGTCTGTCCTGCCGCAGGTGGACGGTGATTCCATTTGCACCCGCCAATTCACACTGCACGGCCGCCCAGACCGGGTCAGGCTCGTCCGTCAGACGAGCTTGACGCACGGTTGCGACGTGATCGATATTGACATTTAATACCGCCATGTTCTAACCCTCGATTAACCTGCTGAATTATATCAGCGTACCGGCCTGACACAAGGAAATTAGGCTCCCAAATGTTCCGGGGTTCTGCTATATTAAAATGGTATCCATTGTTTTCAAGGATTGTCTGGTGTCGGGGAGCAACCCAAAGGCCGGGGCGCAATTCGCAGGCGGGCGGCGAAGGCGCAGAAGGGAATAGCCGATGGCTTATGGTGAAGAACGATGAGCGTGAAGCTGAACTGGGCCACTCGGATCACCATTTTCCGGGTATTGCTGATAGTTCCATTTGTCAGTTTCATGTTGAAGATGAATGATCCGGCGCTGGGCGATCAGGTGCGCAGCGCGGTGCGCTATATATCGATTGTCCTCTTCCTGATGATGGGGATCAGCGACGGCGTGGATGGTTATTTGGCGCGCAAGAGAGATCAGATCACGAAACTTGGGGCCTTTCTGGATCCCATTGCGGACAAGCTGCTTGTCAGTTCCGCGTGCCTGCTGCTGGCTTCGCAGCGAGGCCACGTTGGCGACTTTCTGCTCCCCCCGACCGTGGTTGTTTTCATCATCGGCAAGGACTTGTTCTTACTGATCGGCTTTGTGATCGTTTATTTGATCACCTCGAAGATTCACATTGCCCCTGTCTTCATCGGCAAGCTCGCCACGACTCTGCAATTGTCGATGGTCGCTGGAGTTCTGATCGCCCCGGAGGTGTCCTTTGTGCTGCCGGGCTGGATATGGTTCCTGCGGTTTCTCTGGTGGTCCGCGGCGGGAACCGCTCTCTTGGCGACACTTATTTACATTCGGGATGGAAGTCGTTATATTGAAGCGTATGAACAGAACCTGGCGAACAAAACCGGCAATGCGCAGTAGCAGGTAAGAGGCCGTGGCGGGCAGCAGGTTTGGGCCGCAATCGCAGCGGTCCTGATGCAAATTCCCGGTTACAGCCTTGGTCGTTTGCACCAGGGATTAGGTAGATGGAAATACAGTTCAGCGAAATACCGGAGATCCTTGAGGAACTCCGAGCGGGCAACATGATTGTGCTTGTCGATGCGGACGACCGCGAGAACGAGGGGGATTTGGTCTGCGCCGCCGAGAAGGTCGCGCCTGAGGTCATCAACTTCATGGCCACGTTCGGCCGGGGCCTCATTTGCCTGCCGCTGACGGCCGCCAAATGTGACGCGCTGGGTCTGTACGCCCAGACGCTTGACAATACGGCCCGCTTCGGAACGGCTTTCACGGTCAGTATCGACGCCGCCCACAACACGACGACGGGAATCAGCGCCGCAGACAGAGCGCGGACGATTCAGGCCGCCATTGCCGATGACGCCAGCCCCTCGGACCTTGTTCGTCCCGGCCACGTCTTTCCGCTGCGGGCGCGCGAAGGAGGCGTGCTGGTGCGAGCGGGGCAAACCGAAGGTGCAGTGGACTTGATGCGCTTGGCCGGTTTGAAGTCGGCCGGCGTCATCTGTGAAATCATGAACGAAGACGGCTCGATGGCACGGGTGCCCGAGCTGCTGAATTTCTGTGAGAAGCACAATCTCAAAATCGCTTCGATAGCCAAGCTCATAGAATACCGGCTGCAGCGCGAGACCCAGGTCAAGCGCGTTGAATGCGTCAGTCTGCCGACCGACTATGGAGAGTTCTCGCTGATCGGCTACCAGAGCATCACCTCGGCCGAGCCCCACCTGGCCCTGTGCAAAGGGGACATCGGCCGGCTCGACGAAGCGGGGCAGCCGATTGAGCACGACGAGCCGGTGTTGGTGCGCGTGCATTCCGAGTGTATGACCGGTGATTTGTTTCATTCGCAGCGATGTGAGTGCGGCTACCAGTTGATCAGTGCGATGAAGATGATCGAACAGGCCGGCAAAGGGGCTCTGATCTATCTGAGGCAGGAGGGCCGGGGCATCGGCCTGACGAACAAGCTCCACGCGTACAAGCTTCAGGAGCAGGGCCTCGATACGGTCGATGCCAACTTGCAGCTCGGCTTCCAGGCGGACAAGCGCGACTACGGCATCGGGGCCCAAATCTGCCGCGATCTGGGCCTTCGAAACATCCGCATCCTGACCAACAATCCCAAGAAAATCAGCCGGCTCGAAGTCTATGGCATCAGGATTGTCGAGCAGATACCGCTGCGGGCCCAGCCGGGGCAGCACAATATCGCCTATCTGCGAACGAAGAAACGCCGTCTCGGTCACATGCTCGATGAGGACCTGTAGCTCTTTTTAGTTGGTTGGTTTGTCAGCGATGGATAAGAAACCGAACTTTAATCCGAACGGTCAAACGACTATGAAGCCGGTTCACGTTGCAGTGCGAATACTTGCGCCGGCGTTGCTGCTGATAAATGTTGGTTGTGGACCCCGCGTGTCTGCCCCTGCGGCCGCAGTCGAGCCGAAAAACGATCGTGACAAGTCATCCGCATACCTGCGTTATGCCCCTGCGAAAATTGACATCCTGCCATTGACCGAGCTTGTCCCGGCGGGCGGCGCCCAGGGGACCAGGATAAATCTCTACGCCAGCCTGCTGGATGCCTTTGGCTCTCAGATCAAGTCGCCGGCGGTGTTTCGATTCGAGCTGTATGAGTACGTGCAGCGCTCGGCGGAGCCGAAGGGAAAAAGGGCCGTGATTTGGGCCGATGTCGATCTGACGGACCCCGTCAGCAACAATGAGTACTGGCGTGATTTCCTTAGGGCCTACGAGTTCAATCTCCCCTTCGAGCAGGCCGGCAGCCAGAATTACATCCTGCAGGTCACGTGCCTGTGCCCCAGCGGCAGCCGTCTCTCCGCCGAATTAATGCTCAGACGCACGAAATAGCCCTTCTTTCGAGTTCGCCAACAGGAACGACCGACACGGACTCCTCCGGCGAAGCCCCGCCGCGCCAAAACGGCTTAACGCGGATAAACACGGTTTCAGATTCGCCGCCAAGCCACCAAGACGCGAGATACGAGACGCGAGTCATTCTCCGGAAACATTCTCGGCGCAAGCGAGTAAACGTCCACAATGAGAAAGAGAAGACCGCCAAAAAGGCTTTACACAAAGGTCATATTTGGCTACAATAATCCTTAGTTTGTGCGCAACGCTTAGGCCCAATAGCAGGTACGTCATGACCCGAAAACGATATGCATTTACCCTGATCGAGCTTCTCGTCGTTATCGCGATTATCGCGCTGCTGCTGTCAATACTCATGCCGGCCCTGAGCCGCGTCAAGAAGCAGGCCCGAGCCATCGCCTGCCAGATGAACCTGCACCAGTGGAGTCTCATCTGGAAGCTGTATTGCGACGACAACGACGGCTACTGGCTCAGCGGCCACTACCGGGGCACCTCCTCCGGCCAGGGTAGCGGCCGCTGGTGGTTCCGCCCCATCAGCGAACTCTACACCGTCGAGGAGAAGATCCGCGTCTGCCCCCAGGCCGCCAAGCCGGTCAATACCGCCAGCACCATCGGCAACTGGGCCTACCACGCCTGGCAGACGGGCACCCTCGGCACCGCCGACTACTACGTCGGCAGCTATGGGCCGAACGGCTGGATGTGCAACGTCCCCTCGGGCCTGAACAGCATGTGGGGCCGAAGCCCCGCCTCCGACCACTGGCGCACCCCCAGCGTCAAGAACGCTTACAATATCCCTATGTTTACCGGCATGTGGTGGGTCGATGCATGGCCCCATGACAACGACCCGCCGGCCGACAGCACGACCGTCATTACCGGCACCGCCAATGCCCAGGAGATGCAGCGGGTCTGCGTCAACCGCCACGGCGGATTCCAGAATACCGTCTTCTGCGACTTCTCCGCACGCAAGGTCGGCTTGAAGGAGCTCTGGACGTTGCAGTGGAGCCGCAGTTTCGACGTCACCGGGCACTGGACCAAAGCCGGAGGAGTCCAGCCCAACGACTGGCCCCAGTGGATGCGCGGATTCAAAGACCACTAATCGTCCCTCCATGCTCGATGTCTATTTTCAGCGTTCGTAGCATTGTCATGCACAGTACATGATGACGCTTTTTCCGGCAGCCGAACTTTTTGGCTTCGGCCCAGGAACAATTGGACAGCGTCGGATTTACCGCATTGTGGGCACCAGCATGACCGCAAACCGCATAGTTTAATAGGGACAGTCACCTGTTTTGGCGAACGTTAATAGGTGGCTGTCCCTAGTTTTCTGTCCCTAGTTTTCTAGAGGCTGCCGCCACGCGGAATAGTCAGGGACAAATAATCAATCGCCGAGAGGGGGGCTGTCAAGCAAATAATAGGTGACTGTCCCTCGCCGTCCCAAAGAAAATATATGTTGAAACTCACTGCCTTGCACCACTTTGGTCCACTGCAATATTATCATCCTCCTTTGTCCAAATAATTCTTCACCTCAGATGGCTCAGGATTTCGAATTCCCTTAACTCTTAGCCCATACTGCTCAACATATCTTCGTAACTGCTCCAAATTCACATTACCTTCTGCAGTAGCAGCAATCTGACTGTACGCGTCTTCCAATGAGCAATCAATCCCAAAGTACTTCACAGCAAAACAAGCCGCATTTATGCCGCACTGACTGTGTGGCATCTCGCACTTACCATCCGGGACATTACTCCCAATAATCACCAAGACAACAAGCAACTGCGATATATTCCTGGCCATAAATCGCCTTTCCATATTATCGACATTGCGAAGTGCGATAGAGTACGATCCCGCCAATTGCAGCTATCAACACTATTAGACATATTACAAATGTGGGTACCGATATACCCCAAACCGTTCTACGGGAAGAATTATTGATTTTGTCGTCATTCATTTCTTCTGAGGCGGACAACTGATCTCCTCTCGCTTTTGTCTCAGCAGAATTTGCAGAGACCGCTTTGGCAAGATCCGCATCCTTTTCCATCCAAGCTTCAAGCTGGAGTTCAGTCGGCTTATACGTATATTGGATATTGGCAATCTCATCTATTACCGCCGTCCCCGGTGGGAACTCCAAATCGAAATAGGCCTTTGAGAGGTTCTGATTGACCTTGACGTCTTTCGCCTCGTATACGTTTGGCGATTCATCGGCAACGTGTCCCGTAGTACCTTTGATGGGAAACCATAATCCAGCAGAAACCTCCTTCAATGCCAGAATATCCACCTCGGCCTTGATCTTTCCATTGCTTACATCAAGCCACTCATATCGAACAGGAGCATAACCATGATCAACAGAGAAGAAGTACCTTCTATGAACAACACCTTGCGGCGTTACGAAATCAAGTTCGACCGTCCTGAACTCCCGTATCTGGTGAATACCATCCACAAGTCGAAATGCCTCGGGATGTTCCCGCAGAGCTTGCGAGAGCAATCCTTCCTTTATGCCACGGAGTATTGTGAACGCCATAGGAGTAATGGTCCACTCACGAATCACGTCTCTACGTTTGGTGATAGTTCCGTGCGGCGGGCGTTCATCCAATGCGCCAATCGTTAAGTGCTTAAGCACATCACCATTGTACGCATATCGATTGTCGGAGAGAAATGTCTCGCCCCGCTCAGTGGAAAGGTCCACCTTTTGAGAGTACGATTGCAGTTCGCTGAACGGTCTTGCGGTTGCGAATGAACATATCTCCTTTGAAACAGGAAATGCCTGACCCGTACCACGAACGTCTTCTTCTGTCAGTTGCTTCTGGTTCGACCATTCGAATTCCACAACAACATCTCTGATGGAGGATTCCATAGCATCGAAGACATCCGCCAATTCGCCCAGCGTGAGCGCGCTACATGGCAGTGCAGAGACGCTAACAACAAGAATTACTGCAAGTAGTTTCATGTCTTGTTTCCTTTCAGGGAATACTAGGAATACTAGAATAATAGGGACAGTCACCGGTTTCTGCAATCAAAAATAGGTGGCTGTCCCGAATGGCACTGCCGTCTATTTTTGGCCTTCTACGCGCAGACTTTCATACGGAACATGAAGAGAATATTATCGATCTCTATCCTGCATTAAAATATTGCTCCGGGTAGCCGGATGAATATGATGTTTTTGGCCGTCCTT
>DATKWR010000531.1:0-2170 GCA_035529475.1 Sedimentisphaerales bacterium
AGCAGCGGCAGGATGACCATCAGCGCAAACGTGACAAGTAGGACGGTCGGTAGGTCGGTCATGATTCCCCCTCTGCCCGGGCGAGGGCGGCATATAGTATATTCTGTAGTCGAAGAGCCTTGAGTGGCGCAGGTTCGTCAATCCCAAGCTCCACAGCCTCATTGACGTATTCAAGCGCCGCCTCACATGCCGCCAGCAGGTCATCTCGTTCCTGCCTTACCCGCTCCTCTCGCCTCCGTGCAACAGTTTCTATCAGGTCGTTCATCGTCTCTCCCCTCTCTCTCGCTCTCGCTGTTCCCACAACTCCGCCTGCGCCAGCAGATAGGCCCGGCGCTCTTGCCAGAATCGTTGGCGCTGCCCCCGGGCCTGGGCGTCTGTCCATTCTCGCTCTAGTCGTTTGATGCGGTGGCGGGTTAGTAGTGCGCTCATCGTTTGCCGTCCTTCGTGAACTCGCTAAATGCGCTCAGGTGCCGCTCGTATCGGATTTTTACCTTTGCCGTCGGTCCATCGCGGCTTTTCAGGCCGATGACTTCCAGTTCCAAATCCTGCTGTGTTCCTGGTATCGTTTCTTTATAGTAGCTCTCACGGTACAGGCCCAGGACCACATCAGCGTTTTGCTCATGCTCGCCGCTGTCTCTCAGGTCAGATAGCGTCGGGCGTTTGTTCTCTCTTCCCTCCGTTGCCCGGTTCAATTGCTGAACCAGGATCAGCGGGCAGTCAAGCTCCTTTGCCAGCTCCTTCATGGCCTGCGACTTGTGGCCTTCGGCTTTTGCCGAATTGCTATTGTAGGCTCCCTCGCTTTTGATGATGGTGGTATGATCCACAATCACCAGGTCGAGGCCACCTAGATCATGCGCCTTCTGGATGGATCTGGAGCGAATTTCTGATGCACTCAGGGCGGGCGTGTCGTCAATCAGGACGTTGGTCAACTGGCTCAGGTCTCCCATCGCCTTTGCATAGCGGCCCATCTCTTCGGCTGTCACGTAGTAGGACGCCGCCGGTTGTCCCTCGTATTTTGCAGGACAGACGCCGCGCTTGACCTTGCGGCTGTCAACTTTGCTGATGGCCGATGCCCAGCGCATCATGATTGACTGCCTGGTCATCTCCAGTTCAAAAATGGCGACGTTCCCCCGGCCATCCATCCCGACTCGCCGCCCAATGTCCAGGGCGAGCGCCGACTTGCCCATGCTCGGACGGCCGGCCAGCATGATTTCCGTACCCGGTTCCAGGCCTCCGGTCAGGTGGTCAATGCTGGTGATGTGTGTTGCCAGCCCGCGCACCTGCCCAAAGTCGAGCGGTTCTTTTGCCCAGGCCTCGATCTGGTCGTAGAATGCGCTGGAGGATGCGGCCACCGATACCAGGCCGGCATTCCCGTTCCTGCTGTCCAGGTCCATCAACAGTTTGTGAGCCAGTGAGGTGGGATCGGCGCGTTTCGTATCGTAGGCGGCTCGGGCAACCTCGCCGGCATAGAGTAGCAGATTGCGCCTGGTCGCATAATCGGCCACGATGCGGGCATAATGTTCGGCGTGTAGGCTGGTTGGCGTATCCGAAACCAGAATGCCAACCTCGGAGGGGTTGACCTGTTGCCCGCGCCGTTCGAGAACATCCATCACCGTGATCTGGTTTATTGCCACGCCGCCCTTGTTCAAGTCCAGCATGGCCTTGTAGATCCACTGGTGCGGCTGGGCATAGAAGTCAAGCGGTGAGCTGAGGATAGTTGTCACCCGATGAAGTGCTGCCGGGTCGATCATGATGCTGCCCAGTACGGCGCGTTCGTTCTCTAGGTTGTGCGGCAGTTGCTTTTCTGTCATTGGTATTGCCCCAATTCAGGCGGCCCGACCTGGGGAGCCTGTGCTAGTTTGCCCAGCACCTCGAAGAGCTGGCCGTCAGTCGGAGTGTCGCCTTTTTTGCCGCGCCAGTCCTCCTTCCACCACCACTGGCCGGCGCCTATCACATCACGCGGGGTTTTCCCGGTATCGCGCAGCCGTTTGGATAGCCTATTGAGCCTGCCCCGCTGCTTTTCTGTCAGCAACTTGCCATCAAAGCGCATGGCGTCACAGATCGCCGTGAACATGGCCTGGTGCTCGGTTGGTTGTTTCCCGTTTCCGTTACCAGGTGGAGGAGGTGGGGCAGGTACGGGCTCAGGCTGAACGGGCGCGGCGGTAGCCGC
>DATKWR010000532.1:0-8217 GCA_035529475.1 Sedimentisphaerales bacterium
AGGCCTTCTGCGATCAGCTTGTCGTATTTGTCCTTCACTACGCTGGTCATATCGGTGGCGATGATGCCGGGCCGGATCTCGAAGACTCCGATTCCGTACTCGGCGAGCCTATCGGCGTACAGCGCTGTCATCATGCTGATAGCGGCTTTGCTGAGACAGTACTCGCCCCGCGCGGGCGAGCTGGTGTACGCCGAAATCGAGCTTGTGTTGACAATCCGCAACGCACGGCCGGGATGCGTCTTCTTCTGCTCAATCATCCAGTTGGCCACAAGCTGCGTCAGAAAGTACGGCCCCTTGAGATTGATTCCCATCACCCGGTCGAAGCTCTGCTCGGTGGCTTCGAGGATGTCCATCCGCTTCGATGGGGCGACGCCTGCGTTGTTCACCAACATATCGCATCGGCCGAACTTGCTTTTGGTCAAGTCCACGAGACTCTGGCGGTCCGCGGCGTTACTGACGTCGCCCCGCAGGATTTCGCACGCAGCCCCGAGGGCTTTGATTTCTTTCTGCGTCTGGACGGCTTTGGATTCATCGGGCTTGCCGTCGGCGGTAAAATCGAAATAGTTCACCACCAGGTCGTAGCCCAGCGAGGCCAGCTCTTTTGCGATGCCTTTTCCAATACCCCGGCTGGCGCCAGTGACGATTGCTACGGGTCGTTCGGCCATCTTCACAGTCCCCTCTTACGTTTGTGATTTCAGGAATTCATTGATCTCGTTTGCCGCAGCCATTCCATCCGCGACGGCGGCCACGACCGTCGATGCTCCTCTGACCAGATCGCCGCCTGCGAAGACCCCGGGCCTGGACGTGGCCAGCGATCCTTGCTTTGTCTGGATCAGGCCGCCCTTGATCTCCACGCCCGGCAGAATCTTGCCGATATTCTCCGTTGGCCCCTGGCCTATCGCCTCGATGGCAATGTTCATTTCTATATGATATGCGCTGCCCTCGACCGGCTCGGGTCGGCGCCGGCCCGATGCATCGGGTTCGCCCAACTGCGTCGGGCAGACTCTGATTCCCGTCAGCTTTGAGTCCTCCGAACAGAAGCCGAGCGGCTGGGTCAGTATCATAAAGTGCACGCCCCCATTGATCGCCCGGTCGCGCTCCGCGCTCCAGGCGGGCATCTCCTCAAACGAGCGGCGATAGATAATGTAAACGTCTTTGGCGCCGAGCTGCTTGGCGGTGACCGCTGCATCCATTGCGGTATTTCCACCGCCGATGACGGCCACGAGTTTACCTCTGACGTCAGGCTGGCGGGGCCCCTTGGCCTTCGAGAGAAAATCCAGCGCGTTCCAGAGCCCATCGATATGTTCGTCGCTCATACTGACTGACTTCGGCAGGCCCATCCCGACAAACACAGCGTCGAATTCCTCCTTCACGATGCTGTCCAGGTTGAATTCAGCGTCCAGCTCTCTGCCGGTCCGCAGGACCATTCGCTCCTTCGGCACGTCGGCGAAGATCGCGGCGATTTCGTTTTCGAGCGAGCCGCTTTGCCTGTCGGGCGGGATGACCGACGCAACCATGCCGCCAAATTCCGTCCTTGCATCGAAGATTGTCACTCTGTGCCCCGCTTCGAGCAACCTGGCGGCGCAGGACAAGCCGGCGGGTCCGGCGCCGATGATGGCGATGTTCTTTCCCGTGGTTTCCTGTGGTATTGTTAGTTTCGACCAGCCGCGCTCGTTGGCCAGCTCGGCCAGATACCTCTGTATGGCGGCGATCGGAAGGGCGGCATCGCCGATGAAACGCTGCAGGCAGTGGCCTTCGCATTGCTGCTCGACCGGGCACAGCCAGGCACAGACCTCCGGGAATACATTTGCCTCTCTGAGGGTTTCGTAAGCGGCCTTTTCGTCGCCTTCCAGGAAGAGGCTGATGAATTTCGGGATGTCCACACCGGCGGGGCACCCCAATTGGCACGTCGGCTCCTGGCACTTGCGGCACGCCGAAGCGAGCCTGGCGAGATTCTCTTTGTCGCTGAGCCGGCCCCGCTCGAAGATCGGCCCATAGACCTTGTTGTCCCGCACGACACAGCCTGTCATGCCGCGGTCGCGCATGATCTGCGTGCAGGCGCTGCAACTGACGCAAACTTTCTCGGGGTGCATTCTGCCGTTCGTGAGAATGTCCTTCGCAAAATCCGGATAAGCAAACGCCATGCGCCCGGCGCCGACGAGAGTGGTCAGGCCGGCGGCTTTGTTTGCGGCCCCCACGTTGGCAAACAACGTCCGCAGCCAGCTATAGCCGGTGCCGACGATTGCGATGCCGGGAAAGGCTTTCTGTATCTCGGCGGTGATGCCGGTCAAGCGGCTCACGCCGGCCAGCGGATGCTCCGGCTCTTCGTACCCGCCCACGATAGGCTCGTTAAAGGGCCTGCCCACGTGCGGGTTGTAGTACGGATTGGCGATGGTGACGTTAATCAGATTGACGCCTCGCTGCTGCAAAAGGGCGATGAGCTTCTTAGGCTCGGTCAGGTTGGGTTTGGTGTAATCATCCTTGTCAACGGCCCAGCCGAAGGGGTAGGGTATGGCGTCATATACGCCGAGCCGCGTCACGACCACCGCATCCTCGCCCAGCTCGTGGTGAATCTTGTCAATGACCTCCAGTACGAAGCGGGTCCGGTTCTCGAAGGAGCCGCCGTACTTGCCTTTTCTGTTGCGGCAGCCGAGCAGCTCGTTGATCAGGTACCCATGGCAGGACTTAATATCGACGGCGTCGAAACCGACCTCGAAGGCGATCCTTGCCGCCTCGACATAAGAATCCTGGAGCCTGTCGAGATAGTCATCCGTTACGATAGGCCAGTCATCCGGTATCCTGCTCTGGGTGTTGGGAATTGGCTTGGGCTGCGGGATCATCCCATCGCGATACGGATCTCGCTGAGCGATGATGGGATGCGCCGCGCGCTCGGGCTTGCTATACCTGCCCGAATGGGTCAACTGGAGCACGATGACGGGCTGGTGACTCGGCCCCATGCTTTCGGCGGCCGCGCGGCGCATCATCTGGACCATTGCCGCGAAACTCTCTTTGTTCTTCTGATGAATCCACAACTGTCGTGGATTGGCTCTGCCTTCGGGCACGACGGCGGTGGCCTCAGCCCAGATTAATCCGGCTCCTCCGGCGGCAAAACGCTCGTACCTGCGAAGCGTGAGCTTGCCCGGGCGCCCCTGCGAATCGCCGTCGCAGCCTTCCATAGGATGGACGGCCAGCGAATTGGGTACGACCAACTGCCCCGCGCTGACAGACTCGGCCAGAATCGAAACGTCCTCCGTCGCTTCGACCGAGACGTTTAGCTCTTTGCATAAGCGCTTCAAATCGTCAATGCCGTGCAATCGGAATTTCCACATGCGGTCGTCCTACCTTATTATTTGAAGAAGTTCACTATTCACTGCGGATGAGCTTCTCTTTCAGGAATTTGGCCGTATAGCTTTTCTTGTTCGTAATAATCTTCTCGGGCGGACCTGCGACGACGACCCTGCCGCCGGCCTCGCCGCCTTCCGGGCCGAGGTCTATAATATAGTCTGCCATCTTGATGACATCAAGATTATGTTCGATCACGATCACGCTGTTGCCGCAGTCGGTCAGCCGCTGGAGCACGTTCAGCAGGTTGTGAATATCGGCAAAGTGCAGCCCGGTGGTGGGCTCGTCGAGCAGGTATAACGTGTGGCCGGTGGCGGCTTTTCCCAGCTCGGCCGAGAGCTTCACGCGCTGCGCCTCGCCGCCGGAGAGCGTGGTCGAGGCCTGCCCCAACTGCATATAGCCCAATCCGACGTCGGTCAGCGTCTTGAGGATGCGCACGATGGTCGGAAAATTCGCAAAGAAATCGAGAGCGTCGTCTATCCGCATATCGAGCACGTCGGCGATGTTCTTGCCTTTGTACGTCACAGCGAGGGTCTCGGGATTGAATCGCGTGCCTTTGCAGCTCTGGCAGGTGACATAGACATCCGGCAAAAAGTGCATCTCAATCTTTTTGGTCCCCTGTCCCTTGCACGCTTCGCACCGGCCCCCCTTGACGTTGAAGCTGTATCGCCCCGGCTTGTAGCCCCGAATCTTCGACTCGCGCGTCATGCTGAACAGCTTTCGGATCAGATCGAAGGCGCCGGTATAAGTCGCCGGGTTGCTCCGTGGCGTTTTCCCAATTGGGGACTGGTCGATTTCGATGACCTTGTCGATGTGTGAGATGCCGAGAACGCCTTTGTGCGCGCCGGGTTTCTCGCGTGACTGATAGAGCCGGCGTTTCAATGCCTTGAGCAGGATTTCGGTGACCAGGGTGCTCTTGCCCGAGCCGGAGACGCCGGTGACGCACGTAAAGACGCCGATCGGAAATTTGACGTCGATGTTCTTAAGATTGTTTTGGGCCGCCCCTTTGACCTCGATGCACTTTCTCAGATTGTAGGGCCTTCTTCTGGCGGGCAGGGCGATGCTCTTTCTGCCGCTGAGGTATTCGCCCGTCAGCGAGCGTTCGCAGTGGATGATGTCCCGGAGCGTCCCCTGCACGATGAGCTCGCCGCCGTGTGCGCCGGCGGCCGGGCCGATATCGATGATATGGTCTGCGCTTCTGATGATATCTTCGTCGTGCTCGACAACGATGACCGTATTGCCCAGCCGGGCGAGCCGCTGCAATATGCTCAGCAATCTGTCGTTGTCTCGCTTGTGCAGTCCGATGGTGGGTTCGTCGAGCACGTAGCAGACCCCGACGAGCCCGCTGCCGACCTGTGTGGCCAGGCGGATTCGCTGCGCTTCGCCTCCGGCCAGGGTGCTGCTCGTTCGGTCGAGCGTCAGGTACCCGAGCCCGACGTCCATCATGAACTTGAGCCTCGCCTTGATTTCTTTTAGCACGGCGGCGGCAATCAGGGACTTCTCCTGGTCGAACGTCAGGTTGCTGAAGAACCGCTGCGCCTTGCCGATGCTCAGCGAGGTCAACTGCTGGATGTTCTTGCCCCCGATGGTCACGGCAATCGCCTCGGGCCGAAGCCGGGCGCCGCCGCAACTGCGGCAGGGTTGCTGGGAAAGATAGCTCGTCAGCCGGGTCTTGACGTATTCACTGGTCGTATTCTCCCATCGCCGGACAAGGTTGGGTATGACCCCTTCGAATGAGATGCCGTATTCCTTCTCGTCAGCCCCCGTTGTCCCGTGCAGGAGAATCCTTCTATACTCCTCCGGGATCTGCCCGAAGGGAGTCGATTTGCTCAAGTCCATTCTCTTGCAGAACCGTTTGACCAGCCTGTTGTAGAAGATATTCATCCTCTTGCCGCCCTTGCGCCAGGCGTCGATCGCGCCGTTTTCGAGGGAAACGCTTTTGTCCGGCACGATCAGGTCGGGGTCAAATTCCAGGATCGTCCCAAGGCCGTCGCAGCCTTTGCAGGCGCCGTAGGGGCTGTTGAAGCTGAACAGCCTGGGAGATAGCTCTTCGAGACTGGCCTGCGGATGCTCGGGGCAGGCGAATTTCTCGCTGTAGATGATTTGCTCCCACTGGCCGTCGCCGCCGCTCTGCTTGTCCGCCTGCGGTTCCTGCAGCAGCACGAGGATGACTCCGTCGGCCAATTTCAGGGCCGTCTCGACGGAATCGGCCAGCCGGACGCGAACCGCATTATTGATGACCAGACGATCGACGACGGCGGCGATGTCGTGCTTCTTGTTCTTATCGAGCGCCGGGACGTTTCGCACGTCGCAGATGGCTCCATCGACCCGGACGCGGACGAAGCCTTCGCGCTGGATGCCGGCAAAAACGTCCTTGTGCTCGCCTTTCTTGCCGCGAATCAGCGGGGCGCAAATCTGGGTTTTCGTGCCCTCCGGGCGGGAAAGAACCGACTCGACGATCAGCGACGAGTGCTGGCTGGTGATTTCCTTGCCACAGACCCAGCAGTGGGGCTGACCTACGCGGGCGAACAGGACCCGGAAATAGTCATAAATCTCCGTCGTGGTCGCGACCGTCGAGCGGGGATTGCTGCTGGCGCTTCGTTGTTCGATGGCGATGGTCGGCGGCAGGCCGGTGATGTCGGAGACCGCCGGTTTCTGCATTTGTTCGAGAAACTGGCGGGCGTAGGTGCTGAGCGATTCGACGTACTTGCGGCGCCCTTCGGCGTAAATCGTATCGAAGGCCAGCGAGCTCTTGCCCGAGCCGCTGATGCCGGTGATGACCACCAGCTTATCCCGCGGGATGCTCAGACTGATATTCTTGAGATTATGCTCGGCGGCGCCTGTAATCCGTATGACTTTTTCCGTCCGTGCGGCCATCCTGCCTCTTACTGATAAACCTACCTTGTTGCGAAAATCCGACAATAACACAAACCAATCATTGTAGCACAACCCCGCAACAAGGTAAAAGGTGTTTTTCTCTTGACTGGAGATCTACGGAGATCTTCGCTTGGCGGAAAGACAGGGTCGATATTATGGGAACAAGCACGCCCCTATTGACATTATACTAATTTTGTACTAAATTTCCAATTTTAGTATTTGACACAGCCGATATACTTATTCATACTGAATTTCCAGAATTAGTATATAATTAGTATTTGCGCAACCTATTGATACGTAAAGCTATAACGCCATGAGAAAACCAAAATACCCTCCCGATCTCCAGAGCATTTGGCGCAATATGGCAACTGACTCCGCTGTTGTCGCCAAGTTCATGGACGCGATCTCCAGCGCCATGTCAGACGAATACCTCCATTGGGACAAGCTGCGATATCACACCCCACCGGAGGGGCTGTCCCATGAACAATGGTGGCTGGCCACAAAGAAACAGCGACAGAGCCTTTTCAGGAAGTTGCCACTGACGGACAAGAGCCAGAAGCCTTTTCAGTATCTGACAAACGACTTCATCGCCGAGAGCTTGCAACAGATTGATCACTCTGTGGGGGCATTCAATGAGATGCCGGAGCAGATCAAGAATACAGAAACAAAGAACCGGTACTACGTGAACTCGTTGATCCAAGAGGCTTTCACTTCCAGCCAGCTTGAAGGTGCAGCAACGACTCGTTTGGTTGCAAAGGAAATGATCCGGACGGGGCGCCCACCCTGTGATAAGAGTGAGCAGATGATTCTCAATAATTATGCTGCCATGAAACGCATCAACAAGCTCAAGGACGAACCTTTGTCGCGACAGTTGGTTTTTGATATCCACCAATTGGTTACGGACAAGACATTAGATACAGCATCAGCGGCAGGGCGATTCCGTACAGCCAATGAGGATATACATGTCATCGATATGTATAATGAGGTCTTCCACGATCCGCCACCAGCCCGCCAGCTCGAGGAGAGAATGGAAGCCATGTGTGCCTTTGCGAACGGCCAAACCCCGGGCTATTTTGTCCATCCGGTGATTAGGGCGATCATCTTGCACTTCTGGCTGGCCTACGATCATCCCTTTGTGGACGGCAACGGCAGGACGGCCCGGTCTCTGTTCTATTGGTCCGTGCTCAGACACAGGTACTGGCTCTTCGAGTTCGTATCTATTTCGCAGATTATCGTCAGGGCACCCGCCAGGTATGCGCGGGCTTTTCTTTACACGGAGACCGACGACAATGACCTGACATACTTTGTTGTCTATCATCTCGACATTGTCCACAGGGCGATCAATGCCTTCTACGAATACGTAGAACGAAAAACGAAACGCCTTCAGGCGATTGAAGATCAGTTGCGAGGTATGATTGTCCTTAATCATCGGCAGCGCGCGCTGATTGCCCATGCCGTGCGCAATCCGCGCGATCGCTACACAATCAGGTCGCACCAGATAAGCCACAACGTTGTCTATCAGACGGCCAGGACGGATTTGCTTGATTTGGAGAAACGTGGTTTTTTGGCCTGTCAGAAAATAGGCAAGACGTGGTATTTTACGCCTGTGAGTGATCTCGAAGAGAGGCTGGCCAAACTGGACTAAGTTCTTTTGTGAAAACGCGGAAGCTGCATAGGTGGAATTTATCATACGCCGGAGCTCGGCAGTTGCAGGTTGAACTGGCGGGGCGGGTAGAGTTTACGCCGCTGGAGCGCAGGCCCCAGGTCGTCGCGGGGTTGGATTGCGCGTTCAGCAAGGATGGCAGGCGCATTCTCGCCGCGGTTGTGGTTCTGCAACTGCCTGGGTTCGAGGCTCTGGAAACCGCCGGGGTGAGCCGGAAGGTAACTTTTCCCTACATCCCCGGTTTACTGTCCTTTCGCGAGGCTCCGGCCTGCATCGCTGCGGTCGAAAAACTGCGAAAGCAACCCGACCTATTCATTGTTGACGGCCAGGGCATC
>DATKWR010000533.1:0-6912 GCA_035529475.1 Sedimentisphaerales bacterium
CCGTTATTGTCCCCGATGCGGGGGCAAAATTGAGGCCCATCCGTACGAGGACGAGGAAGGAGAACAAGATGGCGACTGACGCTGAATACCTGAAGGCTTTGGCCGACGAACTGATGTGCCCGTGTATGGAGGCTGATCTGGGCAAGGAGGACGGACGGCGGCTCTACCGCATCGCGGACGCCCACGACAAGCTGCTGGCGGCCGTTACGTGGATCGCCGAGCAAGAGGAGCACATCTGCGAGGACTGCAATCTCCGCGAGGGGATACTGTCTCTATGCCGTGCTGCCCTGGCCGAGCCGGAAGGAGAACACGATGATTCATAAGTGTGTGGGGTGTGGAAAAACACAGGATTGCGAGGGCAGGGGAGATTATTGCTCTGAATGTCTTACTCGTATAGTGGATGAATATGATGCCCTGGTGGCCGAACGAGACGAGTGGAGGAACATGGTAGCGGTCCTCTGTGGAGACGGTGGACACTATCATGCCGAGCACGGCACCGCAGCGACGAGAGCCTACATCGAAAAGAAGCTGTTTGATCTCCGAGAACAAGTGGCGGGTCTAAAGTTGGCCATGGAATGGCTCGACCCAGTGTGCGACCCAAAGTGTTATGACCAGCGTACCCCGGAGGGTATGGCGGTTCACGACAAGCTCGTTGCTCTGCTGGCCGAGGCGGAAGGAGAATGATATGGCGTACATAGACAAGAATGGAGTGTGTCAAGACGACGGATGTTTCCGAGACATCCGTGAGCGGACAGTGCCAAGGCGATGTTACACCTGTGTTGAACGGGAACTCGCCCAGGTCAAGGCCGAGAGGGACGACCTAAAGCGGCGCGTAGGCAAGCGGCACATCTTGGCGAGGATGGTCGATGAGCTGCGCGATGCTCTCGACTGCCAGTGCTATCACGGCTTTACGTGCCCCAACTGCGAGCTGATGAATGAGGCCCGAGAATTTCTCGTGGAGAAAGAGGTGAAGCCATGAACGAGCACCTGGTAGAGGTTGTGACCGCCATACTGACAGAGGAAGGTCCCGAACGATACCGCTGCCCAAAGTGCGAGCGCGTCCTGGAGATTGAGGACATGGACGTTCTGGGTTTCGCGGACTGCGGTTGCCCCGACTGCGGTGTTGAGATATCGGAAATGAAGAGATGCGTGACTTAGACTTCGACCTTGCCGCCCTGCTGCCCGAGGAGGAGACGTGACCGCCCTCTTGCTATCAATCTTGATCCCGATCATGCCTCCATCGCTGCACGCGATTCCGCCCGAGGCCCTGCCCTACGTCTGGTACGTCCGCAACGAGCCCGAGATGATAAATTGGTATGTCGCCCACCGGGGCGAGGCTGACCTATGGGATTCGTTTGTTCGGGACAGCAGCGTCCCTGATCGGACCCGGCAGCGGGCATGGCAGGTCAAGCACAAATTAGGGCGATAGGGCTGCGAAAATGGGCATTGCGAAACGAGTTCATAAAAGCATCTATGGAAATCTCTTGAAAGGAGACTTGAACATGAAAACGCGGAATTGGCTAATCATCGTCGCTGTATTGATTCTTGGATCACTCACGCTGGCTCAGACACCGTGCCCGGAGCAGGAGTACCTGTCGTGGTCGGGACTTGCGGTCCAGATCGACCCGAACCAGATCGCCATCCACCCGGTTACGGGCGATCCGCTGTTCCTGGGCGAGGTCATGGTGGAACTTGGCCGGGAATGGTCGTATGAGGGCTATGCCTGCGACGAGGACGGTCACGCCATGACTGTAACGACCGACCACGGTCAACTGGAGATCTCTGATGCCTACGTGTTCACCCTGCGGGCTACTGAGACGTCTATCGGGGTGCGGTACGTGAACATTACGGCAACGGACGTGCCCGAGCCTCCTGCCATGGCAATTGCCGTCACGGGCACACTGGTGGTTATCACGGTGCCGAAGAACAATGCACCCGTTTTGTGCGGTGGCAGGCCGCAGTGATACAGTTTTTGCTATCAATCTTGATCCCCATGCTGCCTCCGTCGCTGCACGTCATCCCTCCCGAGGCCCTGCCCTACGTCTGGTACGTCCGCAACGAGCCCGAGATGATAAATTGGTATGTCGCCCACCGGGGCGAGGCTGATGACATTGGTACACTTGGAGGGTAACATACGACTATGCAGATATCACCTTTGACCATCTACGCGATACAGGCATTGCAGGAGATTCGCCGGCAGGGAGCGATGCCGTGCGAGGAGATCGCGCGAAGTCTGAACATCAGCCGAGCGTATGCCAAGAAGGTCACATTTATTTTGCAGAAGGCAGGGTTGATTAAGTCGTTCGATCGGGCTGGGTATATGGTGGTGGGACGGCCGAGCCTGGTCAAGGTAATGGCGGCAACCGAGGGAATCCTGCCGGACCATGAGGGGGAGACCGCCGCAATGGGGGCGGTGCGTGAGGCCATACGGAGTCGTCTGTCGCGTGGGCTCGGAAGCTATATTGATACGTTGTAAGCGGTGCCTGCGCGGCTTGCCTAAAGCCGCCACTATGGGCGATCGTTTTTCCTTTCGGCCCGGCTCACTGCCGGGCTTTTTCTTCGGGTTGATAGGCGACACGCAAGGTCGTGTATAATAGGCGACACGCAAGGTCCGAGATATGCTCACGTAAAAAAACCTAAAATAATTCCGATTTTATGCTTGACAGGTGGCTACGTTCCTGGTATCCTATATACATAAGGATAAGAGGTTATTTGGCAAGTTAAGAATATGAGGCCTGATATGGCAAGGCCTGCAATAGAGGGCTGGTGACAGCAGCACCAGCAAGCCACAAACCGACACCCGGTAAACCCCTGGGTCACTCGCGAAGTTCATCCATCCGAAGTCCCCACAGAACGGCGAAGAGCCGGAACCAAGCGAAACCCCGAGGAGCTGATAGGTGGCGGCCCGGCTAAACCGAAGCGGCGAAAACCGCAGCCCATTACCTCGAATCACTATCTGATACCCAACTACCGAGCCCGGGGGGGCTTGATTGTACCGATCGTCCCAAAGGGTGGGGACACGAACGGTATGGGCCATGGGCGACTAAGACGGGAATATGGTGGGTGTTATGTGCATCAGAGGAAATGAGAACAACCTTCCGCCGGCATCAAACTGTCAGTGCCCCCCCAAGGGACTGCCTAGGGTCATACTTAGGCGGCGGATTCGTGCAACTTGCAACCTACGGTTTCGTAGGGCAATGTACTCCTGTGGAAAGGAAAAGACGATGGCAAGGGTAAAAGTTCAGCAGGCGAATGACCAGTTGATGATGCTGAGTCAGGAAGCACAACATTGTCGCGGTGAGTTCTTCGGCAACGACGGCGAGGAGTTGGTATTCGGTTTCGCAAACAACGGCCACGCCAAGCTGTTTGCCCGCAAGATGAGCAAAAGCGGAATAGCAGCCGTGCTGTTCGCGGTGTGCTAAAAGCCAAGTGGAACACAGACCGGGGCCGGGATCATCCGGCCCCCTGGAAAGGATAAAACCATGAAGACTCAAGAGAAGTGGTCGATCGTAGCTGCCAGTCGTCGCATCAGCGAAGTAGTGGAAGTCATGAGCACGAAAATGGAGAACATCTCGGCGACAAAGAGACTCGCGAAGAACCTGAACGGCATGGCTAAGGACCTGATGGACGAAGCAGTCGTCAAGCTGGAAGTAGCCATTCAGGATCTTGAGTCGGTTAAGACTCAACTCGACCTCATGGCCGATCTGGACGAGAATCAGATGGATTGATTCACTCAGCATGTCGATGAGCGGGGCGGTCCATGGCGGGCTGCCCCATCTACACTAATTCCTGTGGAAGGGAAAGAACGATGACGCTCGAAGAACTCAGAGTCGCGATTGAAGATATGGTAGCGGAGTATGGCGAGGACATCCTTGGAACTACCGTGATGGCTCGTTACGACTACGGCGACCATTGTCGCACGCAGGCGTTAGCCAGCTTCGATGCTGCCAAGCTGGTTACTCCGATAAAGTCCGCCTATAGCAGCAGCGGGCTTGCCTGCCCAGACCTGGATCAAGAGGACGAGATCAATCAGATTGAAGACAAGATCGCGTTTATCCAACAGAGACTCAAAGATGATATGGTGAGCGAGAATGACAAGGAGTTGCTCCTGGAGGAGCTTGAGTCGTGGCAGGAAGAATTGGCAACATTAGTTCGCCGACGCACGCCAAACAAAGTGATCGTTTTGCTTTAGGCTAAGTAGAGCAGAGAAGGATCAGTCATGTTGAGAATAGATGACAAGGTCCTGGTGGCGACTGGCTCTCACCAGGGCCTGGAGGGGTACATCAGTGCGATGGTCACCGGGCTCGATGGGATACCGTCGGACTTGATGATCAGCACGTACACTGAATCTCGCAAACCGATCGCCGACT
Source organism: Sedimentisphaerales bacterium (assembly GCA_035529475.1). GTDB lineage: Bacteria > Planctomycetota > Phycisphaerae > Sedimentisphaerales > Anaerobacaceae. The sequence goes on from DATKWR010000533.1 coordinate 4,371, forward strand.
TCTTCGTCCTGCCGGACGCAGTTACGGTGATCGGGCATTGGGAATAACCTCTGTGGAAAGGGTGAGACGATGTCAGAATGGCAGAGTTCAATCAAGAGTACTGACAAGGTAAAGACGCAACTAGTGGAACTGTCAAAGCAGGCTCACGAGAGCGGACACGACACACAAGCTACGTTCCTTAGTCGGGCATACGGCAACGAACACGGCATCGAAATGGATGTCAACCAATTGCAGAATACGCTGTGGAATGCTCGGGATGAGATTGACAGGGCACTCGAACGGATCGAGCGAGATCAGGTTCAGTGCCTCAATTCCTGCGGCATCCTCCAATCACTCAACGGCAATATCGACCGGCAGGTGATCGAGTTGCAGGCGAAGATCGCGGCTCGGGGTTACTACCTGCACGTGGTCAATATCTGAGCTTTCCACAGGAGCGGGGGTGGGCCTTCGGGCCTGCCCCTGTCACCTATGATGAAAGGACAAGACAATGAAGACGAAGAACCCCGAACCTAAGGGCACGCGAGGGATGGTCGTTATTATCTTCGAGGATCCATTCACTCGTACTACAGAGGAAGGTCGTGCGCGGCTCTGTGAGTTTGTCCGGGTCAATCTCGGTATACCGTACTCCGAAGACTGGATGGTCCGGTTCGAGGGGGAGCAGGAGACTTATCAACGTACGATTCATTGGCTCTGAGAACACAAGTCCCCGGCGGCGGGGCTTTCAAGAAGTTGAAAGGGGAAAGACAATGGAAGCAGTGACCCAGCAACAGGACGCCCAGCAGTTCACCGATGCTCTACTTGGCGGCTACATCGAGGAACGGTTGCAACATGCGTTTAGTCGGGTGGCGAGCAAGGCAGACTGGCGGGCGCCGATTTTGGGATTCGTCCACCGGAGAGACCTGGACGTCACGAAATACGCGGTCCAGTTCTATACCAGCACCGAGCTTGTGGAGACTGGGGCGGTGTCGGCGTTCATTCCGGGCTCAGAGCATGAACTGGACTTACTGGAAGTCAAGGCGATTGGCTACCGGGCAGGACCGGCAGGCGACCACTAGGTGATGCGAATAGTGCAAAGGAGAAGACGATGTATACAAGCGCAAAAGACTATGAAGAAGTTCGTGCCATATGGCTCCGGGGCGTCAAGCGTCGCCGGGCGTTCCGTTTGGCGATGATCCTGATCCTTGGCATTGGCCTGTTGGTTTGTGCCTTGTAGTGGAGGACGAGCGATGACAGTGAGATACCAGGCTGGCGTTAGTAACGCCCGCCTATTTATGAAGGAGGTACATCATGCAGAGACTAGAGGCTGAGTTCGCTACGGTAGACTTCGAAACGAATCTGCTGGCCTTCCGCGTGTCGCAGGAGATCATTGAAAGCCACCGCTGGCGCGCTGGCAAAGTGCAGATCGATGCCACTGAGATCATGCTACCCATGGCTGAGGAGGATGGCATCTCCGAAACCGCTGAGAGCGTTTTAGCTGAGTTCGTCGCCGACATCGAGGCGAGCTATCCGCCTGGGACGTCGGCAGAGCCTGACCTTGCCGACGACTGGGTTGACCTGGCGGCAACATACCGCAAGGCCAAGGCGGTGCTGGGGCCTACGAAATAGGACGAAACCGAAAGTGACTGAAAGGACTCGGTATGGAAGCCGAAGTGTGGAAAGCCGTCCCTAAATATGATGGTTACTATGAAGTGTCTGATCAGGGCCGGGTTCGGAGTGTTCACAGAAGAGTGCGTCGCGCGGACGCGAAAGGAGGTGGGACTCAGCTCTGTCGCGGCAGAATCCTTGTGCCTAGAAAAGGTTTAAGTCGGTATGCTCGGGCGTCGGTTCAACTCGCCAAGCATGGAGTTAGCAAAAGTTATTTGATCCATCGGTTGGTGATGCAGGCTTTTGTTGGTCCTGTTCCAACTGGATGTGAAGTCAATCATAGAAATGGGGACTCTTCGGATAACTCTCTGGGTAATCTTGAGTACTGTACGCATCGAGAGAATGCTATTCATGCCTTCCGGATGAACTTGATATCTCCTCCGCGATACCGCGGCCATCTTCATCCTAACTCCAGACTGTGCGAAGCGGACGTGCGTCGCATTCGCAGACTTCTTGCGGCTGGTAGTAGGCTAGTTGCTTTGTCTCGCGAATATGGCGTCTCCACGTCGCTGATTTGGCGGATCAAGAACAGAAAGGTATGGTGTCACATATGAATTATAATAAAGTTGTACTAGCGGGACGCCTTTGTCGCGATCCACAACTGTCATACACCCCGAACCAGGTCGCTGTCGTTGATATGGGGATGGCTGTAAATCGTTCTTGGACAGACGCATCTGGCAGCAAGCGGGAAGAGGTCTGCTTTGTAGATGTCCGTGGATTTGGCAAGATGGCAGAAACGATCAACAAGTTTTTCACTAAGGGCAAGCCGATCTTCCTGGAGGGGCGTTTATCCTTCGACAGTTGGACGGGCCAAGACGGCAAGAAGCACAGCAAGCACCGGGTGATACTGGAGAACTTCCAGTTTCTTCCGGATGGGCAGCGGCGTGAGGCGGGCCAG
>DATKWR010000534.1:0-13358 GCA_035529475.1 Sedimentisphaerales bacterium
CTCCTGGATATCGCTGATCCATACCAGGCCGCCCGCTCCGAACATACTGAGCCTGGCGTTTACCGACGGGCCTTTCCATAGATGCTCTCCCGTATCGGCGGCGTAAGCCTGCAACCCTCCGGGGGCCGTGAAGAACACGACACCGTGATATATCATAAGGAGATTGCCGCGTTGGGCGCTACTGCATGTTGCCCGCCAGAGTTCTTTACCGCCGTGAAGATCCAGACACACAACCTCCTTGCCGTCGTGGTAGCAAAGCGTGCCCTCTGCGGCCGCCATCGAGTCCGGGACAAGATGTTTCGATTGTGTCTGCCATAAAGGTTCACCGCCGTCAGTATTAAGGGCAATGATTGCGTCGTCTTTGCGATCCGCCGATCGCCTGGTGCCGGACCGATGAAAAACGATCATGTCGTCAATGCAAACGATTTCATCCGCACCCTCCGTGTTTTTCAGAGTGCGAAGTGTTTGCCCCGTGGCCGCATTGATTACCGTCAGCGGCTCGCCTTGTCCCGGCGCCATATATAGTCTGTCTTCAACTGCCACAAGGGATTTCTGGGATCTCTTGCCGGTGAGGGGCTTTTTCCAGAGCAACGTTCCATTGAATGCGTCCCGCGCCACGAGGGTCCACTTGTCGGGCAAGCCGGGCTGGCCTGTGAGTCCCTCGTCAATAACGCTGAACAACCTGCCCCCCGAGGAAAGGACCAGCGCGATGCTGGAGGACACGCCGTTGTGACTGCGGCACCAGGCCGGATCGCTCTTCCACTGAAGCCGCCGGGGTGGGCCGACGCTTCTGTCGGCTGCAACGGCGTTGTTGTCCGGGCCGTGCAGGTAATGAGTCCATTCGTCGATATCGTCCGGGACAGCCTTGACCTTTTTGATCCAGTCGCCGTCTTGCTTGATGAATGCTGCGCCGTTTGGGCATAGCACCCGCATTATCTCCTCCATCGGGATCGACGGGCGTGTCTCTGCGACCACAAGATTGACCAGATTATCGGCGTAGAGCAATGACTTGCCGTTCCATTGCTCGACAGAAACCGGGCCGTACAGGCCCAGTGAGCGAATGTGCCTTCGGGCTTTTGCCACGTTTTCGGAGTCTTGGTCAAGTCCCTGCACTACGTAGCTGTCGTTCGCCCGAAGCGCGGCGGTCAGTTTTCCGTCGCCACAGCCCAGATGAACAATCAGCCCCCCCTGGACGCCGGTGCGATGCAGGATATCGCGGGCCGAAACGGACGTGGAGTCGCGAGCCGCCGCTTCAAGGGATTGAGTGAGAGCAATACAAGCAAACGCCGCTAAGATTGAGAGAAATGCCGTGCGCAACAAACCATCACCTTGGCGCGCTCCTGTCATGGTGAATCTCCTAAGCCTTGCTAATTCATTTTTTCGATAGGATAACGGGATTTGCTTGATAATTCATCCTTCGACTCGGCTCGGGACGGTGTCTTGTTCATCCTGTTGTCCTGTCTGCTCATCTACGCTGTGGGAACCGGGACCCAGCCCGGCTGCCGCAGGGATGATTCTAACATTATGCTGCTGCGTTGTTAGTACCACACGGTTGGCTCGTAGCCCAATCCGCCCCAGCAACACATCTGAATGTAGTGTAAATCCATCTTCCCCGGATCAGATGTCGGTGAGTAGTTGTTTCCTGGGTGTCCCCGTTGGCGGTCCCTGCCCATCTTCATGGTATCGATGCCTCTCCACTTATGGTAGTCAGAGTGTCCATCGGCAAAAGATAATGTTGCGCCGTCCCCGTGTCGTACCGGCGGGTCGTCCCACCATTGCTCTATTACGTAATGGACAGCGTAGCTGACAGACGTTACCCAGCCCTCATCAATGAAAACGATTCTTAATGCATGAGAACCCCGAATATCTGTTGTCCTTTTGAGGAATACACCCGGTTTGTCGGTACCGGTTTGCATCTTGGCATTGACGGCATTCGTGGGCGCGTACGTCAGCATTTCTCCGCGAGTACCGGTTGGACAGCGGTAAAGGTCTATGTTTTTGAGATACTCCCAGAGCGAGCCGGCTTTGATGGCTGTTTTTTGTTGTTCCTCGGGCATCTGCCCGCCGGACGCATAGTCATCAGCCCAGCACCTGCCGACCCAGGGTATTTCATAGGGCGGATTGTCAACACTGCCGAGCATAGTACCTGATTGGCCGTTAACGATCTTACCATCGTTTTCATCAGCATACATAATCCACGCGAGCGTCAGTTGCTTGAGATTACTGAGACAAACCGCCCGCATGCCTTGCTCTCTGGCCCTATGCAGGACCGGCATCAGTATCGCCATCAACAAGGCGATGATGGCAATCACCACCAAAAGCTCTATTAGGGTAAAACCGCCCTGCTTACACATGATCTTCTGCCCTCTCTTTTTCAAAGAGATACAATGACCATTGCTGGTATGCTTATCTGTCATAATTATAAGGCACTCGCACCGAATAAGCCAACAAATAACAAAGCCCCGGTGTAGCCGGGTTCTGGCTGCCACGGTCTTCTTTAGGCATCCACCTTGTGACCTCCCAACCACGCTTCGTAGCTTTTCCGAACAGCCCCTCGACTTCACGATGCATTACAATGGATATCGTGAATCTGCCTGTGTCACGGCGAATGTCACTCACTTATTGACAACGTCCATTGAATCCGATGACGATGAAAAAAATCGCATTTTGAGCCAAAAAATGAACTTGAGTCGGGCTGGATTTGGGCAAAATTAGCATCTGTGGTGTCAAAATAGTGTCATACATTGTCAAGGAAATCTGGCGTTTTGCAGGGCAGGAAATTGGGGCCATTCTGATGGATAATGTCACTCTCTTGCGGCTTCCGTTTGAGGCAGTGTTGCTCGCCACTTTTCAGCTTCTTCTGGTTTGTTCCAGGCCTGGTAGGATTTGACGCTGTCCTGCACAATATGTGATCGATATGAGGCTGAATTGGAGATCTTGGCTAAGACGAGACGCCGCATGAACGTCAGGTCGCCGAGTTAGATTACTCTACTCAACGGGAGATTGTACTTGACGCGGACGGGATGAATTTGGTAGGAATGAATATAGACGAAGCTGATAATTCTTGGGCCGTCAGGGATGGGTTTTGTGAAGGAAGGAGGCAGTCAAAAACTGTTGAGAACGAGTTGTCCTCAGCCGATATGTACAAGACCAGTTATCGGTGCGTTCACTGTTATCCCTTTTCTTGAAGGAGGACTGTTATGTACACGAAGATAACCACCAGAACCGTACTAACTCTCGCCACGTTGACCATGGCAATCCTTGGCTTCGCGACGCTTTCGGCTCAGGCTGGACTGTTAGCCTACTACCCGTTCGATCACGACTTTGCCGACGCCTCAGGCAACAAGAATGATCTGACGATTGCCACCGGTACGCCGACAATCACCACGACGGCGGGTGAATACGTCTTCGGCGGCGGGGCACTCGACGCCGACAGCACGGTCAGCACCGAGGAACACCTCAACCTGAGCAGCGCGATCACGTTCGGAGCCAACGACGCTTGGTCGATTGCCTTTTGGGCACGGCGACGACCGGGCACAGACTATCGCAGCGGCATGGTGATCGGCGATCCCAGCAATACTACCGATTTCATCTGGGTGCCGGACAATCCTTCACAGGTCCAGGGCCTGCGATTTCGCAGCTCCGCCAACACGAACGCCAATTTTGGCGGCTTCCCGGGCGACAACCAGTTCCATCACTGGGTGGTCATCGCCGATGGCGTTGGCAACGTTTCGGCTTACCGCGACAACGTCTCGCAGGGATCGGTTGCGATGACGAGCAGTTTCAGCATCACCTCCGTGGCCGGCGCCTACAGCGCGACCACGCAATCCATGGACGGCCAGATCGACGAGCTGTGCATCTATGACGAAGCGATCGATGCCGCAACCTTAAGCAACCTCTACAACGGTGAAGGGCCTCTTGACACAACGAAGGCTTCGAATCCTTCTCCAGATGACGGGGCGACGGACGTGTATGCCAGTGTAATCCTAAGCTGGACGCCGGGCGTACATGCCCCGGCCGTCAACGGGCATATTGTCTATCTCAGTGAGAACTTGGACGATATCACCAACGGCATTGGTGGTATCACCCAGGATGCCAACAGCTATACGCCGGTCCAACGGCTCGATTTCGGCAAGACCTATTACTGGCGCGTGGACGAGGTCAACGCCCCGCCGGATAAGACGGTGTTCCCGGGCAATATCTGGAGTTTCACGGTCGAGCCTGTTGCTTATCCTCTCGATGGTGCGAACATAACGGCCACTGCCTCCAGCTCAATGGGCTCCAGTTTGCCTCAGAAGACCATTGATGGCTCGGGCCTGAACGGCAGCGACTTGCATTCGATGAATCCGGAGGATATGTGGCTCGGCGACATGCTGGGACCGCAGCCGACCTGGATCGAATACCAGTTCGACAAGGTTTACAAACTCCACAAGATGTTGGTGTGGAACCAGAATCAGATGATTGAGCCGGCAGTCGGTTACGGATTCCAGGATGTCACCGTTGAGTATTCAGTCGATGGTGTCGCCTACACAACTCTGGGGACTACTCATAAATTCGCCCAGGGGCCCGGCGCGGCCGGTTATGCGTCAAACACCACTATTGATTTCGGTGGTGCGGCGGCGAAGTACGTTAAGCTTACGGCCAACAGCAACTGGGGAGGCATCCTTGCACAGTACGGTCTCAGTGAGGTGCGTTTCTCTTACATGCCCGTCAGCGTCAGAGAACCCAATCCGGCGTCCGGGGCAACCGACATCAGCGTGAACACAACGCTGAGCTGGCGCGCGGGACGGGAAGCGGCCAAGCACAATATCTATCTGAGTACGGACCAGCAAGCCGTGATAGACGGCACCGCTCCTGTGGTGACTGTAACTTCGCCCAGTTATGCCACCTCCCTCGCTCTGGGCGGCACATATTACTGGCGCGTCGATGAGGTCAACGAGGCCGAAACGCCCGCAATCTGGCAGGGGGACCTCTGGAGTTTCTCCGCAGAGGAATATCTTGTGGTGGACGCTTTCGAGGGCTACAACGACACGCCGAGCGGCGAGGAAGGGAGCAACCTGGTCTATGAGACCTGGGTGGACGGATACGCCAGTCCGACGACCAATGGCTCGACCATCGGTTATACCGAGGCCTTCCAGCCCTCGATGGAAACTACGACTGTGTATGACGGCAAACAATCTGTGCCGCTGTTCTACAACAATACCGCAGCGAGTATTTCCGAGGTTACGGCCAACGTTGCGGATCTGCAGGCAGGCAAGGATTGGACCAGGTATGGCATTAAAGGCCTGACACTGCGATTCTTCGGGGATCCGAACAACGCTCCACAGCAGATGTATGTGAAGGTCAACGGTGCCAAGATCATATACGATGGTGATGCCGAGAACTTGCAGCTAAAGGGCTGGCATACGTGGTATATTGATCTGGCTTCGCTCGGCACAAATATGAGCAATGTGACCACGCTGACTATTGGCTTTGAGCGAGTTGCCGGGATAGGTGGCCAGGGGATGATCCTCGTTGACGGGATACGGCTATATTCTCACGAGCGTCAGTTGATCACACCGGCAGAACCTGGCACAGCGGGCTTGCAGGCCCAGTATCCGTTTGAAGGCAATGCCAACGACAGTTCCGGCAACGGGCACAACGGCACTCTCCAGGGAAATCCGCTCTTTGTGGCTGGCCAGATCGGTCAAGCCATCACGCTGAACGGCGCAGGCGATTTTGTCCAGGCCAACGGTCCTTTCGGGGTGCCCGAATACTCAGCAACGCTGTGGTTCCGCGTCGAGGGAGGCTCAGGTACGAGAGATATGCTCTCAATCTACGATGACGTAGCAAGCGCATTCGGCATTCAGATTTCTGTGATGGGAACTGGCGAACTGCGTTTTCTCCACCGTTTTCCGCTCGGCAACTCCGGCGGCAGCACTATTTTCAGCGGAACCTACGACGATGGCGGATGGTACCATGCCGCCATCGTCAAGTCGGCTGATACAATGACACTTTACGTCAACGGCCTGCCCGCAGGTGCGCTCAGTGACAATACACAATTTGACCAGCCCCTGACGATGTTGACTATGGGCGTCTTGCGGCACGACAACCTGCAGCGGTTCTTTCCGGGTCTTATGGATGAGGTGTATCTCTACAATCGCGTTCTGTCGGAAGGTGAGATTGCATGGCTCGCCGGGCGAACAAAGCCCTTTGACAAACCCTAAGACGGAACTTATGATGTTCAGATACAGGTGGGGTGGAAACGACGCCGTATGGAATGTCTGGTCAGCACGAGCGGCGTTGAGATGAGCAAGGGAATGCGGCGTGCAGAGATCGCGCTTCCGAAGAGAATGTCGATGAAGATGAAAGCCTTTACCCTGATCGAGCTGCTTGTGGTGATCGCGATCATCGCATTGCTGATGGCCATCATTCTGCCAGCGTTGAACTCCGTCAAGAGGAAGGCCGCGACAACCGTGTGCCTGAGCAACACAAAGAACCTTTCCGTCGGATGGTATATGTATATGCAGGATAGCGACGGGCGCATCATGAGTTCGACCGCCGAGGCAACAGACGACACCGGTGCGTATGTCGGGTGGTGCCGGGAGCCCCGCGATGAAAATGGTGCTCGACTCTCAGGCAATCAGACAGCTCCCGCGGTGACCGACGAAGACGAGATTCGCGGTATCAAGATGGGTGTCCTTTATCCTTATATCAAGTCTCCCAAAGCATATCACTGCCCCGCCGACAATGTTCGCAAAAGCATGTACGATCAGACAACCGTCTTTGTCTCCTACGCAATACCTGCGTGCCTTTACCAGGCGCCCAGCAGAAGCGATTCTCGATACAACATCCAGATCAGGATTTTCGACGAGATTACCTCTCCCTCGAAACGCTATGTCTTCGTGGAGACGGCGGAGACTCGCAACTTCAATATGAATGAGCGTTTCATCATTGGTGCTCCAGAGTACACGAATCTCAAGGTATGGGGCTGGTGGGGACCGATGGCGGTCAACCACGGCGACAGCAGCATCCTCGGATTTTGCGACGGCCACTCCGAAGTGCGCAAATGGCGCGATCGCTTTACTATAGAGCGGGTGGACAAGCTAATCACTCAGGGTGTGACAAACTATGGAATTGAGTACCCGCCGGCTGGCCAGACCCTGGACATCAATTACATGGCCGACGGCTGGGCCTATCGCCACCATGGCCGCTGAGCAAGGAGCACAGGATTGTCATCAGGTAACGTCGGTAAGCCCAGGCGGTCCATTGCTGTGTACAGTGGATTTGCGCACAAATCTCGGCGTGTTGGCTGTTAAAGACACTCACTAATTGACGATGTTCACCTATGAAAAGCTCAAAGTCAAACACTACAATCTTTGTGGCCACAAAGAAAATTTTCTTTGAGGCATCCACCTTGCGATCTGTCAACCACGTTTTGTTACTCATCTGAACAGCCCTTCCCGTTTTGTGATACTCTACAATGCACATCGTGCGTCCACTTGGGTCATGGTCGAGCGCAGTCTATCGATGCTCCAGGCAGCCACAGGTACAAGCGTGGGTTACCGCCGGTGCTGGGACCGCTCCCGTATCTGTACGAATCGACGAAGCGTCGCTGAACCGCGACCCAATAGCAGTCACCGCTGGTCATTATCTCGAACTCGCAGCAGTAACTGAACGAGCAGTTCGCTCACTTCCTCCGGCTGTTCTTGCTGCACCCAGTGCCCGGCCCCATCGATCAGATGAACGCCCAGCATGTTGGTACAAGCAATCTTTTGCATTCGCTCCAGGCTGCCGGGGCTCTGGTAAACTCCCCAGTCGCTCGCTCCGGCGATGAAACACGACGGTACACCAATCGTCAGACCGGAGAACATCTGCAATTCTGCCCTGTACTTTGCCTCCTTTCCGCATCGATACCAGTTCAGGCCGCCCTGGAATCCGGTCCTGGCAAACTCGGTGCTGTACACGCGCAGTTCCTCCTCAGGCAGCCATTTGCAGGCTGCGATTTCAGCCGCCGCCGGCATCTCCGCTGACACCGTTTCGGCCATTCCTTTGTCCAGGTCCATGATGTAATACGTAGGCATCTTGGCAAGTTCAGTGGCGCTCCAAGACTTGAGCGGAAAGGGTCTGTTCTGTTTCCAGTCCGCGCTCTTGAAGTGGAAATAGGCGCGAAGGAAGTCGTGAATACCCTGCGGACAGTCTCGCATGTTGCTATTCGCCTCGCGGGTCGTGTAGTACCACTGGTAATGCTTACGTGGACGAGGCAATGCTGCCAATGTGTCGTGCATACTGCGGCCGGATGAGGCGTCTTCTCGCGCCACATCATCAGCGGTGTTGAAGGGCAGTGCCGGAGCGCCCCCAAACGGAGCGCTCATCAGCACGACGGAATGAAACACATCCGGTCGTATCAATGCACACCAAGCTGCGACGGGCGAGCCGTAGTCGTGCCCCACGACAGCCGCTACGGATTTGTAGCCGAGTGCTGAAATAAGTCCCAAAGCATCTCTGGCGAGATTGAGCAGGCGGAATGAACCGACATCGCCGTCATAGTTGCTGTCCCAGCCTGTGGTCCGGCCGTAACCTCGCTGGTCGGGTGCGACGACGTGAAATCCCGCCCGAGCCAGCGGCAGCATCACCTTTCTCCAGCTATAGGCCAGTTCCGGAAAACCGTGAAGGAGTAGGACACAGGGCCGATCTCCGGCCTCGAAGCCGGCCTCCAATACATGGATTGTGAGGCCGTTGATGTTCTGCACAAAGCGAGAACGTATTCCGGATGGGAGGGTGTCCTTACCGTACGCGACATTCGTGTTCTTCTCAATCTCCGCTAACTGGCCCACGTACTTCATCTGCTGGCCGTGTTTGGCGGAATCGGCCGGCCCGTCCGATGCACGAACGTATGGAGCCACTATAGTAGAAGTCAGAGCCGCGACGACGTCATGCATCAGTTGACGCCGAGTAGAAGCTCTCTTGGCGAATGCAGTAGCGGAATTCTGCGAGGTCTCATACATGACTTACTCTCTCTATCTAACGAGTGTGTCAGAGCAAATGCATCCCGTGAAATATCATTGCTAAGCCGCGGGCTGAGTATCCATATCATCAAATTTACTGCAAGGTCTGTGGGTATGTAAAGTCCCTCTATATGCTTTGGTCGCGTTCATTTCCACAGACTTGCTTGAGCCTCGAAAGGCGCGATTTGCCCCTCGCTGGCCTGCAACTATCTGGCAGACTGATTGCTCGTTGACCAGTACAATACCTGGGCTTAAGATGACGTGGTCGTAATCAGGTAATGAAGAAAGTACATAGCAGAGAAGGAAAATATGAAGACGCGTCTGACTGGCATTCGTTAATCGCCATGCTCATAATCTTGGGAAGCCATTCGCTCCTGCTCGCTGCGGATTGGCCGCAGTGGCGCGGTCCGTATCGAGACGGAATATGGCGGGAAGGAGGGATAGTAAAGAGATTCTGGACTGAACAGCTACCGTTCCGGTGGCGGGCGACAATTTCGAACGGCTACAGCGGACCAACTGCCGCCGAAGGGTACGTCTATGTGACCGACAGGATAACCACGCCGAGTCAGGCCGAGCGTGTCCATTGCTTTGACGCCATGACCGGCGTGAAGATCTGGTCCCACGTTTACGAATGTGAGTACGAACAAATCGATCACCGTAACGGTCCACGAGCAGCCGTGACGGTGAATGATGGCCGTGCCTATTCACTTGGGGCCATGGGGCACCTGTTCTGTTTCGATGCGACCAGCGGGAGGATACTCTGGACCAGAGATCTCCGGAGAGAATATAAGATCCGGATGCCGGAATGGGGGATTGCCGCATCCCCGGTTATCGAGGACAAGCTGGTTATCGTGCCGGTCGGTGGGCAGAATGCCTGTTTGGTGGCCTTCAACAGAATCACCGGTGAGGAGGTATGGCGGGCCCTTGACGACCGCGCCGGCTATGCGGCCCCAATTGTGATTGAGCAAGCCGGCAGGCGCGTCGTCGTCTGCTGGACGGGTGAGAGGGTCGTCGGCGTGGATGTCCTTACGGGCACACTTCATTGGCAGCATGCATTCCCGCCGGCGAGGATGATTCACAACATAGCCACCCCTGTATTCGAAAACAATCACATCTTCGTGAGCGGTTTTTTTGATGGTTCACTTCTGCTCAGGATCCACCCTGACGAAATGGCCGTGCAGAAAGTCTGGCAGCGCAGAGGATCCAGTGAAAAGGACACAGACAGTCTGCATTGCTGTATCTCGACGCCCATTTTGCAGGGAGACCACATCTATGGGATTGATGCCTACGGGGAACTGCGTTGTTTGGACATTCATACGGGTGATCGCATTTGGGAAAGCCGATCAGTTGTTCCACCAGCCCGGTGGGCAACGGCTCATATGGTCAGACACGAAGAGCAAGTATGGATGTTCAACGAGAGGGGGGATCTGATCATCAGCAGGCTCTCACCCGAAGGATACGAGGAGGTTAGTCGAGCCAAGCTGATTGAGCCGACGGAGGGACAACTGAACCAACGAGGTGGCGTATGCTGGACCCATCCGGCCTTTGCGTACAGGCATATTTATGCGAGAAACGATAAGGAGCTTATCTGCGTAGACCTTTCAGTTGAACAAGAGAAATGACCGGAGGATCTTGAGAGAGAATCTACGCATATCCATTTGTCTTACGTCGTCAACCTATGAAGAGCTTAAACCCAAACATGAACTCCCGGTTGTCACAAAACATTCTTCTTCGAGGCATCCACCTTGCGATCTGTCAACCACGTTTTGTTACTCATCTGAACAGCCCTTCGACTTCACGATGCAGTATACTGGACATCGTGAATCTGACTATGTCACGGTGAATGTCACTCGCTTTTCACTTCGTTCATTGAATACGATGCAAATCGAAAAGATTGCATTCTTGGCCTAAAATCTAACATTTATTAGGACTCAATATGGGCAAAATCAAGACGTGTGGAGTCAAAATGGAGACATGAATTGTCAAGGAAAGTTGCCGTTTTATAGGTCAAGAGTTGGGGCTGTTTGAGGAGTTATGTCACTTCCTCATATTCTCTGCTTGCGGCAGTTTTGCCCGCCACTCTTCGACGGCTGCGACTCTGCTACGCTGCGCTTCGTCACGCCCGTCACTTCTCCTCTGTTATCGTCCAAGTGTCAGATCGAGTCTCAGCCATTTCACTTTGAGACACGCAGCTCAAGCTTGGCATGAATTTGACTCTTCTTGCCTCTGTTCAATCGCTCAAGCCTTTTCCAAATCCTGAAACGATTCCGGGCTTTTACAGCTCTCAGGAGAATCTCGTCCACAAATATCATTTTGACTTTCTTGTTCGGACCGAAGAAATTCTTCTGCTTCCTTGCCACCGATTTCGCTTATAAGGTTATGTATACATGTCGTAAAATCGCCAAACTCATTGCACGGTTTATACGGATAGGCTCGTATGAGATGTCTCACTGCCGGCTCACCTATTTCAAGCAAAGCTTTGTTGGCTCTCTCGAAAAGCTGGACATAGCCTGGAAACAGGCACTCTATGATGAACCTGATATCTCTGGGACGTTTTTTGTCACCGGCGATTATTTTGTCGATCTTTCTCATCCTAAGGGCCATCCAGCGGGATGGAAACAGTACCCTGAACAGGAACTCTGGGATAGGGATGACAATAAGCAGTCCTACACACACAAGAACAATAATGCAGATAGCTACGAGCAAAACGAAAAAGGCTTGTCTTGCCTTTCTCAGGGCGGCATATATCTTGCTTATCGCAGATAGAGCATTGAGACGATTCATGGAGCCCTGCTCAAAACCAACTACATCATCTGAAGTGTCTTGAAGGATCTCCAATATCTGTTGGTTTTTAAGGGAAGGATCCATCTGCAGCATTTTCACAATCACTCCCGATACTTTTGGAGCGGCAAACGATGTTCCGTTAAGCATCACCGTGCGGGCACGAGTCTCTATGCCGATGTCCGAAGGAAGGGCGACTGTCTGTGCAGTCTGGTAGCTTCCGTCCGCAAAGATATCTATATTGCCATAATTGGAGTAATCCTTGCGCACTCCATTGGCAGAGGCACCCACACAAATAACTCCATCAAGGCTGGCTGGGTAAATTGAGTCCTTTATACCGTCATTGCCCGCGGCTGCAACCACGATAGCGCCCTGCTCAAGAATGTCTCTGATGAGCCTTATCTCCTGTGGCTTGGGAGAATATGATCCGAGGCTTATGTTTACTACTACTCGGTCAGCGGGTTTGACTCGGAGATAGCTTCTTATCAGGGTAAGGGCATTGAGATACCTCTCGGTGTCAACTGCGCCTCGTGTGTCGTCCACGCCACAAAAGCGAAGCTCATCAGGTTCCCCATATCTTCTCAATATGCTACACACTACCTGGCCGTGAGTGAGGTCTTCGAAGAGGCCCAGGATGCTTCGTTCTTCTTTCATCATACTGGAAGCTGAATCGACGACGAAGGCTATGACTTCCGGTCCGTTCCTGTCTTCTGACAATTGAGCAAGGTTGAGGAACAGAAGGCAAATCGCCGCCCCAAGGATAAGCAAAAGCAACCTTCGATATTGGCGTCTGTGAAAAGGCTTCATTTCGTCGGTTCAGGGTGCGGTGGTGGTATCTTCTCAGTTAACATACTCTACATGCACTTTCCCATCGAGGTATCCGTACTCGATCCAGCCACAACTCTGCGTCCACCACACGATATTTGAACAGCGCTCTTCACAACCAGGAGGCGAAGACGTGAGTACAGGTACAGTGAAATGGTTCGATGCAAAAAAGGGATTCGGTTCTATTACCCCTGATGATGGCAGCAAAGACTTGTTTGTCCATCATTCGGAGATCAACATTGAAGGTTATACCTCGCTCGATGAGGGCCAGAAGGTCGAGTTCGCAATCGGAGAAGGCAAAAAAGGCCCGTGTGCAACCAATGTCACTCCTTTGTAGCAACCATGGAGGATTTGAAAGGCCCTGCTCTGCAGCGGGGCCTTTTGCCGTACCGTGTTTTCGGGAAAAACTCATCGAAAGGACCTGCAGTCTGGCAGATGCCCGTAACACTTAGCACCACCGGAGGAAGCAACCATGATCATAACACGCCAGATCACCTTTATGTGGGCCTCTTGTCTCACTATTTCCGACTGCTCCGGGTCAGTTGCTCAAGGCGGGCTTGGGCTCCTCTCCTGCCCATGGGGCGAATCGAGGCGAGAGCTGGTAACTGCTGCTTGCGGGGCCGACTGAGTCCATTCTCCCAACTGTAGATCGTCTGAGCCGTCACTCCAACGAGCGTTCCATAATCTGCGGCACTGAGGCCCAATCGTTTCCGCTGTGAACGCAGACCTTTGGCAGTAAATCGTACGCCTTCTGCATCAGCGTCG
>DATKWR010000535.1:0-2749 GCA_035529475.1 Sedimentisphaerales bacterium
CGAATCCGCCTGCGCCGCCACGCAGACGACGGGAGGGCCGCAGAGGATACATACAAACAGAACCAATAGCAATGCCTTTAGCGTTCTCATTTTTCCACCTTTCAATAGCAGCGTTCCGTGCGCCCCGTGGCATCTGCTACAAGAATTTTGGGTAACGAGTTTGAATCCGCTTCTCTACCTCGTTTCGCAGTTTCTGTGCCAAGACAATCATCTCGGCGGCTTCCGCGTCACTTACGAGGCCAGCCCGTTCATACCCACCGATGTTACGTTTCTTTCGGAACTGGTCGAGTTGAGCAATTAGTTCCTTCCTGACAGCTATCGTGTACGCCAGTGACTGAATGATCCTGTAATGGTGGGAATCTCGACTTGCGCGATAGCCGCAAACAGCCAGAGCAGCCGTTGCTGCCTGCAACGCTGCGTTGTAAGCGATGTTCATTTGCCAATCGGCGCTCAGACCGGGTGATTGACAATCGCATAAGTCCCGATCAGCAACTCCCAACAGGTTCCTGATTTCTTCCTCGCTGGTTTCATGCTTGGTAAGCCAGCCGTTTTCAAGCCAGTCTTTCAAGCTCATATTCATCCCCGATCAGGAAGACCTTAGGGCCTGCCAAAACAGTCTTAAGGAAATGGTGTCCTGCCGCCATTTTCTTTCTGAATTCATCTACGGGATAAACGGAGGGATTAATCTCTCGCCCAAGCTCCTCTTGTGTCTTGCCGACCGCAGCCACAACTTCCCCAAAACCGCACGAGCCAATAACCATGAGGTCAACATCGCTGCCAGCCCTAAGGGAGTTTGCCGCGAAGCTGCCATAGACAAAGGCTGCTCTTATCTTCTTAGACAACGGTTTCAAGGCATCCTTTAAGATGTCCGCCAAGCCTGCGGTTTTGCGAAGCAGGCCGGAAAGCTCAGGAAAAATGGGACAGCCTTTATTAGCCTGGTAGTACATGCGGTTTCCATCTTTACGCCGCAGTACAATCTCGGCTTGTGCAAGGCCGGTAAGCTCTCGCTGGATAGTGCCCAGCGCAAAGCCTGTTTTTCGGGCTATATCGCGTAGATGCCAGCTTTGCTGGGGGCTGGTCAAGAGCAAGGCCAGAACTTCCTTGCGTACCTCCGGCAAAAGCCAGTCAATTGCAGCTTTCTTGGTTGTTCGCATATCGCGCACAATTGTATGCCAAAAGCGCACAATGTCAAGAATAATTACTCTCTTAAACTTCTTACCTTGCGGAGCGGCTCTATGGTCAGGACGGCCTCGCGATTTCTGCCGTACTGTCTTGTGTTCTCTGCTTTCCGGATGACAGCCCGGCCGACTTTTTCCAGGAATGTGCTGTAGATAGCGTCGGTGATGACGAAATCATTTTGATCGAGACCCAGCCGGACGATTACCATGCTCCACGATGGGATCACGAACATGTCGTTGTTGTTGTAGCCGCTCGCGGAGTACGTATCGGGCGGGGCGCCGGGCCAGTTTCGCTTGCCGTCAGGCCCGATGCCATTGGTCCACCAGTTGAATCCGTACACGCCCCGGCCGTCCGCGCCGCTGAGCGGCTCTAACGCCGTCGATGCAGGGACATGAGGCTTTGTCGCCGTATCGACCCATGAGGCGCTGATTAACTGCTTGTCTTTCCACTTGCCGCGATTGAGAAACAGATGGCCGAACCGGGCCAGCTCGCGCGCGGAGATTTGAATATGTCTGTTGCTGTTGCCCGAACCGCCGTTGACCACGATGCCATCGACCTGGCCGAAATCGCCCCAGTCCCATCTGGAGCGGTCCATGCCGATAGGGTCGGCGATTCTTCTCTTAAACAGGTCCTCGATTGGCTCATCGGCGATATGCGCCAGGACGTTGGCGAACTGGTTCATGGCCGAGTCCCAATAGGCGTAGTGCGAGCCGGGCGGTTTGAACAACGGCGTCGGAGCCGGCGTGAACGGAGTGGTGCTTGGCCCGTGTTTATAACTGCCGCGTGTCTCGTCGCCAACGGCGTAGTAGCCGCTCGTCATGGTGGTGAAGTGCCTCAGCGTCACATCGGGGTAGGTCACCGCCATCGAGGCAACGTAATCTTTCGCCCGCGTATCGAGCGCGGCCTTGCCGTCATCGATGAGCAGGCCCAACACGGTGCTCGTGAATGATTTGGTCAGCGACCAGACACCGTGCATCTTGTCGATGTTTGTGCCCTTCCAGATCATGCAGCCGTTGCGAACGACGACAAGCTCGGTGACACCGTCGGAACCGGAGTGGCCCTTCAGGTACGAGACGGCTTCATCGAGCTTTGCCGAATCAACGCCCTGCGATTCGGGTTTGACTTCCTGCCACTGCTCGCTGGGAAAAGTCATCGGCGGCGCAGCCATGATGAACGGGCAGCAGGTCAGCAGGATGGCTGCGATTGAGAGTCTTGCCTGTCTCATACGCTTTGGCCTCCATTGATTATACGTGTCACCGAGAGCACTCAGCCTCTATGCTGTTGTCATATAATCCGGCTCGCTGCCTTCTGTCAAGGGCAATCCGAACGTGTCCATGCCACTTGACAGCTTGCCAAAGCTCTGCTACTAATGCCTCAGTTCGATGAATCTAAGGTTCCTGTCAAGGAGTAACGCACAATGCGGTCGCGTCCATTGTTTCCGAGCCGTTCGATGTTTCGTTTTTGCCACCACATCATCTTTTCGATACTTTTCGCAACGCTGAGCGTTTCGGCCGGCGCGGACCGGGCGGGCACTGTTCCCTGGGAAAGGCAGTACAAGATCAAGCCGGAC
>DATKWR010000536.1:0-4201 GCA_035529475.1 Sedimentisphaerales bacterium
CGAGGCCGAAGGGATTCGAACCCTCAACCTTCGGATCGACAGTCCGACGCTCTAACCAAATTGAGCTACGGCCCCGATATGCTCAATCGAGAGGGGCAATATAGCAACCCGCCTGCCGTGCTGTCAACTTTTTTTACAAGAAAATCTTGCGCCGGCAAGATTTCCCGCGCGGCCCGGTCTTGTGGTCCTGCTACTTCCGTGAAGACCGCGACCTTCTGACGAGGGGGGCGGACTTCGTTGTCTTTGTGTGAGTATCCTGCAGGATTTTCATCGCCTTTTGTACATTGGCGATTTTCAGGATAGCGGTGGTCCGGCCGCCCCTTGCGCCCGCGGTGCAGTACGCATACGAAATGTTTATGTGATTCTTGGCCAGCTTCTCCGCCACGCCCGCCAGCGCCCCGGATTCATTTGCCAGGGTTATGCACAAGACGCTCGTTTCGTTATGGGGCGTGTTTAGTTCCGCCAGCACCGCCTTTGCCTTCTCCGGCTCGGCGAAAACCACCCGCATCACCCCGTGCTCCACCGAATCCATCATGGTGATGGCCATGATGTTGATCTTGCCTTCTGCGAATTTGCCGAGTACCCGCGCCAGCACACCCGGCTTGTTGACCATGAAGATTGAAAACTGCGTTGCAACGTACATGGAATTAACCTCGCTTATAATATTTCTGTTTCTGCCACCCTTGGCAACAATCGCAGCTTCCGCGCGTGCCTTCGGCCGCCGGCTAATCCGCGTTCGCTGCTTCGACCGCATCCTGCCTGCTCGCAAAGAACCTGAAGACCTTATTGAGATTCGTTATCTTGAAGACCCTGTGCAACTGGGGGTTGATCCCGCTGACTACGGCTTCGCCGCCGTAGGTTGCCAGGTTCTGCCGGACGTCCAGCAGCAGCCCCAGCACCAGGGAGGAGAAGAACCTGACCGCTCCGAAGTCGAAAACCAGCGTGCGGGGCCGATTGGTCTTGACGAACTCCTTGATTTTCGTCGCGGCCGCCGCAATTCCGTCCACGTCGCTCATCGAGGGCGACTTGAAGGCGATGATCGCGGCGTTTGCCTCGGTCGTTATCTCCATATCAACTGGTTCGGCCATACTCTGTATTACCTCTGCAAGACCGGAGCTTGCGGAGACCCTCGATGATTCGACGAACTTGACGGATTCCACGACCATTCTTGCGTATTCCTGAGCCTTTATCAACACTCAATTGGTAATAATCGGTCTTTTTGAGCACTTTCTATAGCCTGTACACGTTCTCAGCAGCGATTGTTCTTTCAAGCCGGCCAAATGCGAGTGCCCGAACCGCCCAAAGCCCCGGACCGGCAGAGCAAGTTCCTCGCCGGAATAGGGCCTCCCTGCCTGCCTTTTTCGCCTCCCGGACCCTTTGGGAAGCCGAAATTGGCTTTGTTTGGCTTTGATTTGCATAATCGCTCGTAATTTCCCGCCGCGAGTCTCGCCAGCACTCCAGCCCGTCGGATCGCTATTATAGCGGAGCCGGAGGCGGTGTTCAAGAGAAGTCTCTATTGTGCAGATTTTCCTTGACAGAAAAGTCCCTGCTGTATTATATAATAAGGAGGAGCGCGGGGGGCGATGCTCTGGGAAGTGGAACTTTTGTGAGGCAAACCAGTGGCTCGTTGTAAGGAAGGAGGTGGCAGCAAATCGTATGAATTGTCCTTGGCGTAGATGATGTACCAGGGGGGTAACAGTTTCCTGTTGGCCTTATGGTTGGAAGGAGAATCGTTATGTCAAGAAAAGTCATGTGTGCAATTCCTTTCGTTTTGGTGCTATTTTTTGCGAGTGACGCTTTTGCTGAGATTCCCAGGGATCCGAATCTGGTTATATACTACCCCTATGAAGAAGTCGGTGCGATGGTCCCCGACGAATCGGGCAAGGGCCACAATGGCACTGTATGCGGCGACGTTTCGGCATGTCCGGCCGGTATCAAGTGGTACGGCGCTGCCGAATTCCTGGGCGAGTGGGGACCGACGGGCTATAGTTATCTCGATTTGGACAGCCCGCATTATCCTGCCGTGGATATTCCGAGGTCTGCGATTACGCTCGCTGCCTGGGTAGAATGCCGCCAGACAGGCAAGGATCACGCCATTCTCAGTTGCAGAGCCGCCGACAACACGTGGGTCATTCACCCTCAGATTAATAATAACGAAACGTTTAGATGGCTGCTCCGCGCTCCAGGTGGTGTCACAATCTTTAACTTGAATGGGGTAGGCAAACATGGGTGGGATGAATGGCTCCACTATGCAGGAACATACGACAGTGCAACCGGCAAGGGGATCCTGTATATCAACGGGGAAGTGGTTGCATCGATAGATGTACCCCTTGGTCAACCTATAGCCGATTGGGGGACGGGCGCTCGCGTAGGTTACAATATTGACAACGCAAGGCCCTTTACCGGCGTTATGGACGAGCTCTATTTGTACACGCGAGCGATGTCGCAGGCTGAAATAAAGGATTTGATGGTGTCCGACGGTTTACCGACAGAAAAGGCCTCTCATCCCTGGCCGGCAAATGGCGCGGAGCTTGATACCCCAGGAACGGACCTTTTGTGGTTGCCGGGAGCTTATGCGGTCTCAAACAATGTGTACTTCGGCGAGAGGTTTGAGGATGTAAACAACGGCACCGGTGATACGTTCAAGGGCAACCAGACTGAGGCGAAGTTTAGTGTTGCCGGTCTTACCTGGGGCACGACATATTACTGGCGGATCGACGGAGTGAATGCGGCCGATCCCAACAGTCCGTGGAAGGGCAATGTCTGGAGTTTTTTGCTTCGCCCCCAGACAGCATGGAATCCCGACCCGGCTGACGGCGCCAAATGGATCGACTCAAATGCGGACCTTAGCTGGAGCCCAGGCCGGGGTGCAGTTACGCACTCTGTGTATTTCGGTGAGAGTCTTGACGACGTGAACAATGCTGCTGGGGCTCCGTCTCAGACGGAGACAACCTATAAGCCTGCTGGCCCGCTTGGATTCGAGAAGGTCTATTACTGGAGGGTTGATGAGTTCGACGGCTCCGCGACGCATAAGGGCAACGTCTGGCAATTCTCAACGATGCGTTCTGACAGCGGGATCAAAGGAGAGTATTACACGGAGGATTTCAAGACTCTTGTACTGACCCGCAAAGACCCTGGAATCAACTTTAACTGGGGCGCTGCTGCACCGGATCCACAGGTTCCAGCCGACAACTTCTCCGTCAGATGGACCGGCGAGTTGGAAGTGCCGTTTACCTCGGACTGGACCTTCACCGCCAACTGCGATGATTGGGTGCGCCTGTGGGTGGATAACCAGTTGCTGTTTGACAAATGGGGTCAACAGTCCGGCGTTGAATGGATCGGAACAATTAACCTTGCCCAAGGCCAGAAATACAGCATCGTAATGGAGTACTATGAGAACACTGGCGATGCCCGTGCGACACTGTACTGGAATAGTCCATATTGGCTCAGTCCATATCAGCCGAAGCAGGTCATTCCGCAAGGTGCGTTCTCATTGCCGCTAAGGGCCAGAAGTCCCAAGCCGGCCAATGGCGCGGCCGATGCCAAGGACGCTGCTGTTCTTAGCTGGACTGCGGGAGATACGGCTGATAAGCACGATGTGTACTTCGGCACTGATCAGGCCGCGGTTGAAGGCGCCACCACTGCAACGGCCGGCATCTATCGAGGCCGACAAGCTCTGGATGCTGCTACATATACTCCTGCTGAGGCTCCACTCGAATGGGGTAGAACCTATTACTGGCGGATCGATGAGGTCGAGGCTGGCGGTGTGACTGTACATAAAGGCAACCTCTGGAACTTTACCGTAGGCGAATTCTTTGTCGTGGACGATTTCGAGAGCTACAATGATATTGACCCACCTGATCCGGCGAGCCACAGGATATTCGAGGCGTGGATCGACGGCTATTCAACGCCGACGACCAACGGGGCTCTGGTCGGCAATGAAATTCCTCCGTACACCGAGCGCGCGAACGTGCATGGTGGCGACCAGGCGATGCCGTTGTCATACAGCAACGTCTTCAAGTCCTCTGAGGCGACTCTGACGCTGTCGCCCGGCCGCGTCATCCGGCCTGGGCAAGACTGGACGCGGAACGGTGTTGGGGAATTGTCCCTGTGGTTCAGAGGTCTTGCGGCCAACGCCCCCGAGCGGATGTACGTAGTCCTCAACGGCACAAAGGTGGTCTATCACACGGATCCCGCCGCC
>DATKWR010000537.1:0-2444 GCA_035529475.1 Sedimentisphaerales bacterium
GGGTTCGCTTCAAAATAATCGTCGATGAAGGCGTCCACAATCTCGCTCGCCTGGTCGCCGATGCTCGGAAAATCCTTGAGCGAAACGGTGCCGACCTTGCCCACCGCCCAGGTCGCTGCCAGAGACCGCGCCGGGTCGGGGCGCAGCAACTGCACCGGCTGCAAGAACTGCACGTGGACGGAATAGGCGGCAAAACCCGCAGACTCATCGACGACGGCGATGACGGTGACATCGAGTATCCCCGATGACGACTTAGGCTCCCTCTGCTGTAAATAGTCGTTGACGTCCTGCTTGAACCTTTCCTCTGATTCGACGTTAACCAACTGCATCAGGGCTTCGTTGGGTTCCTCGCCCTGCTCGGCGTTCTGAGCATTCTCAGCCGAAGCGGTTTTGGCAGGTTGTGGCGACATGAGCTCGATCCGGCGCCGGCGAAGCTGCGACTCGATGCCGGCTCGCAAGTCCTTCTTGGCCAATCCGTATTTTTCCACCACAGGCGCCAAGTCTTCCACGATGACTTCCACGGTCTCAATCCCGGCTAAAACGTCCTTCGTGTTGAAACCGACTGGCGGCTTGAGTAGCATCGTCTCTCTTTGCCGAGCGGCAAACAGCACCCCCTCCAAAAAGGCCCTGCGATGCTGGGCGATAGTGTCCGGTGCAGGTTCCCCCGCCGGCTTGGCCTGCCTACCCAGCCCCCCTGCCGCGATGAGTAAGACAGCGCCCAAGATATAACGTTTTTTCAATTTCATAATGTCTTGCCTTTCTTCGATTCGTGACCAGATTCCTCCGCTTCGTCCCGAAAGGCAACGGGACTCCGGTCGGAATGACCTGGAAGATTGCCAAGTTGTTCGCAGACTTTCTGCCAGACCTGCTCGACGGTGATGGCTCTGATGTCGTGCTCGGGGTCGGAGCTTCTTATTTTGTGGCCCCGGCTGTAGGGCTCGTTGGCGACCATGCACTCGATCCGGCCATACGGGGCGATGCGGGCCGGGTTCGACCAACTGAACATCAGAACCAAAGGCGTGCCCAACGCCGCAGCGATATGGCCAGGCCCGGTATCATTGCTGACCACGAGGCGCGCCGCCCGCAATAGAGCGATCAATTCCTTCAGCGACGTTCGCCCCGCCAGGTTCATCACGGGAACACGGGCCTTCTCTTTCAACGTCTCAATCAGAGGCGATTCGGAGGCTGTTCCCGCCGCGATGATGGGCAAACCGAACTGTGACGAAATCTTCTCAGCCAAAATCGCAAAATGCTCGATGGGCCAGCACTTGTCGGGCTGCGCCGAGCCGGGCACGAGCACGGCGTACCTGTCCGCTGCCACCCCGTGACTCGCCAACAAATTCGCCACCGAATCCGCAGCGTCGGCGTCCTGCGGGAAAACAAATTCGACGCCCAGCTCGGTTGCCCCGGCGGCGCGAATCATCCTGATATAATAATCCACCAGATGCCGATTGTTGGGGTCGGGTGGGATCTTGTCGGTATAAAAGATCGTGGCGAACTCCCTGGCGTTGGCCATGCCGACGCGCCTTTTGCAGCCCGAGAGCCAGGCCAGAACCGCCGTCCTGAAAAGGCCCTGGAAATCGAAGGCAACGTCGAACCGGCTCCGCCGGAGCCTCCTGATGAGCGAAACCAACGCGATGAACGCGCGCGGGTGGTACCACGCCTTGCCGAGGAACTTGCGGTCAAAGGCAATTACCTTGGCCAGATGCGGGTGGTTCTCCAGCAGCGGCGCGAATTCCGGCCTGACCAGCCAGCTTATCTTTGCATCGGGAAAGCTCTTGTGCAGCGCCGTCAGCGCAGGCAGCGCCAGCACGATATCGCCCAGCGCGCTGGGCTTGGTGATCAGGATGTTACCAAAAGCTCCCGGCATAGTCTCGTATTGCGTACATCGTATTGCGTTCTTGTCGTTGGCTCATTGTACGTTCTTGAGCGGCGGCAGGCAACCGGCATGAGAAATTCCAGAATTGGAATGCAAACGGGAGCTTTTCATATTAGAATGGCCGGCACGGGACTCGAATGCTATGGCAGAAAGAGGTAAATACGTCTATGAGTGGCCCAGGCCGATGGTGACGGTCGATGCGGTGGTCTTCCGCCGGGACAGGGGACAGACCCAAGTGCTGCTGATCAATCGGGGGCACGAGCCCTACAAGGGCAAGTGGGCGGTGCCGGGCGGATTCATCGAGATCGATGAGGAGCTGGAGGACGCGGTCGCCAGGGAGCTTCAGGAGGAGACGGGCCTGACAGGGGTAAGGCTCGAACAGATGCGCACCTTCGGCCGGTGCGGCCGGGACCCGCGCGGCAGACAAATCTCGGTCGCGTTCACCGGCGCCGCGACCGAGGGACACGACAAAATACGGGCGGGCGACGACGCCGCGAAGGCCCAATGGTTCGACATAGAGAACCTGCCCGAAGAGCTGGCCTTCGACCACGACGAAATGATCGCC
>DATKWR010000538.1:0-4375 GCA_035529475.1 Sedimentisphaerales bacterium
AGCACCGCCAGTCCGATCCACAGACCCTTGGCGGAAAACCACCGGCCGGGCAGCCAGGGCAGCAGGGCCGGACCAAGAACAACCGCAGCTAAAAAACCAGCCAGAAGAATCAGCACGCTTTGCGTCCCATGCGAAATGGCGAGTGCGACGGAATATCCTTCCGGATTCAGGCCCGCCAGTAGGAAGAAACACGCCGCGACGGCCAACACGTATTTCGCCCCTGTAACCAGCTCCACGGGTATGAGCACAATTCGATCCTTAAGCGGAAACGTCACACGGCGCATCCGGTCGGTGGCCCGCATACCGGCGTCAAGAAAAGCCGGCAGGTCCTCTGCACTGACGGGCCCATAGACGAGGCTGAACCCGGTTTGCTGCTTGACCTTGTGAGCGCTGACGCCCGGCGCACCCAACTGGGGCACGATAAGCGTTCTGTGCCCGACAATTTCACCCAAGCCGACGTCTTCGATGCGCTTGACCAACTCTTCGGTTCCAAAGGTCCCCTTACCCGCGGCGCACCAGACGTTGATGCCTTTCGTATCAAGCACGAGGATCCATCCATCCCGGCCGGCCAATCGGCTCCTCAGACGGTCAAAGCTCATCTTGTAATTGGCCGAGACAAACACAGGCGAGTTCGCATCGGGGCTCCCAATAGCGTAGATCCCTGGCTCCACCGAGTACTTCATCCGCCCGATAGCCCAGCGTGCCTTCCAACCGCCGAGCGTGTCCGACCAGTTCAGCTCCGTAGGCACTTTAGGAATCCGGTGCCCGTTGTGCGTTATGAATGAGTTTTCCTTCATCGTCCGACTCATCACTTTCCCAATCCTCAGCAGTGTGTTCTCTCAGGGGCAGCACGAACGATCGGCGGAACAACAGCCACCGTCTTCGGGCTCGCCGAACAATTCCTTCGCAACCGCCTTCGTTTTGTTTGCAGCGCCCGTCTTGACCTGCTCGGCAACCCCGATGGCAGCCCGCATTTCTTCCTCGGTCAAACCCGCCTTTACGGCTTTCTTCTTGTGGTACTCCATGCAAAATGTGCAGTTTATTCCGTAGGCCACGCCGAGGGCTATCATTTCTTCGGTTTTCTTGTCCATTTCTTTACCCCTTGCATTTCTCACTCATTCCTGCTTGCGAAAGAGAAGATTTGTTCTTTCCAAAAGTATGCCTAACTTCAATTTTGCAGAGGTTCTGTTTTTTATTCAACGGCCCGTCTGAACCAGCTTTGCGTTCGCAGACAAACTTTGACCAGCATCAGCATAACGGGCACTTCTATAAGCACCCCCACAACCGTTGCCAAAGCGGCGCCGGAGGAAAGCCCGAACAGCATTGTCGCTGTGGCAATGGCGACCTCAAAATGATTGGACGCGCCAATCATGGCCGAAGGGGCAGCGTCCTCGTAACTCAGCTTCAGAGGTTTGGACAATAGATAGCCAATCCAGAATATCAAATTGGTCTGAATGAACAATGGAATCGCAATCCACAAAATCGTCAGAGGATTGGAGAGAATGACATCACCCTTAAACGAGAACAGCAAAACCAGTGTGATAAGCAGCGCGATGATCGTAACCGGCGTAAGAACGTGCAGGAACTTGTTCTTGAACCAATCCAGACCTTTGTGCGCGATAATCCACCTCCGCGAGAAATACCCCGCCACCAAAGGCAGCGCCACGTAAATCGCGATAGACAAGAACAGCGCCTGCCAGGGTACAGGCAGCTTGCCCACGCCCAGCAGGAAACCGCCCAACGGCCCGTAA
Source organism: Sedimentisphaerales bacterium (assembly GCA_035529475.1). Classification (GTDB taxonomy): domain Bacteria; phylum Planctomycetota; class Phycisphaerae; order Sedimentisphaerales; family Anaerobacaceae. Next base: position 1,752 of record DATKWR010000538.1, read on the forward strand.
AGGACAAGCATCGTGAGCGAGTTGATCGCGACCATAACAAGCGTATGGCCGTCGTTTCCTTTCGCAAGATAGCCCCAAACGAGTACCATGGCGGTGCACGGAGCGATGCCAAGCAGAATACAGCCCGCCAGGTAGCTTCGCCACAAAGGGACCTCCAGGATTTTCACGCCTTCGACTTCCAGGACAGTGCCGACTCCGTAGGTTGCCCCAACGGGCAAGTCGAGTCCGAAGGGCATCTTGACATGGTCCACCGCCTCGGGGCCTATCACGCTATAGAAAACAGTTCCCAGGAAAAACAGCGAAATGGCGTACATTGTAAATGGCTTGATGGCCCAATTGACAAAGAGCGTCAACCCCACGGGTTTTATGCTTTTGCCCGCCTTGAGGACCTCGGCGAAATCTATCTTGACCATAATCGGGTACATCATAAAGAACAGACAGACGGCAATCGGTATCGACACGACGGGGGCCTTGTTTACATAGATCGCCCAACCATCCAGGTAGGTCGCTACTCCGGGAGCCAGCCTGCCCAGGACAATGCCGCCGGCTATACAGAGGATGACCCAAATCGTCAGGTATCTCTCAAAGACATTCAATCCTTTGCCGTTTTCAGTTAGGTTCTTTTCTTTCATTGGAATATCCCGACCCGTGCTATATAGTGGCTAAAAAGTAGAAACCGGCCGAAACGAGAAGCAGGCCGGCCGCAATCCTCATCGCCCTCTCGACCTTCCCGGCCTTGAGTGCCATCTTCCCAAAGGAGACTCCCAGCATAATCGCGGCCAAAGGCAGGCTGAAGCCCACTGCGTAGGCCGCCATGATGCACATCCCCCACAAGGTATAGCCTTGTAAGACCGCCACCCCCAACACGATGAAGATTCCAGGATTGCAGGCCAGAGACGCCACACAGACACCTCCTCCCGTGATCAGTCCAAACGCTGCGGCGCTTAGGAGACCTTTCGGTCGGGAACTGGTGTCCACAGCTTTCGTGGGGAGCTTGAAAGGCAACAGCTTGAGCGCAGCCAAGCCGACAAAGATCGCAATCAACCCGGCAAATACCTTCCAGTATTTTCCCATCACGTCCTGGGCGACCTGCCCTATGAAACCCGCTACCATACCAAGGATAACCAGCGCGATGGTTGTTCCCAACATGAAGAAAAGGGCGGCGAGGAATTTGGCCCGGCGGTCGCGGTCCTCCCGCGTGCCCGAATACCCGACTATCACACCCAGCAGGGGCAGAGTGCAGCACGCACTCGCGACCGCACTGGCCAGTCCGAGAAGAAACGCCAAAGGCAAAGCCGCGGGCCGGAAGCCGACCTGTTCAAGTGCGGTCTTGGCCCATTGCATTATCGACTGAATCCATTCCATTTGTCTTGCTGCTCTCCACTACGGACATGTAGCCCCGCTGCCCGGCGGACAGCAGCCCGAGGATGGTCTGGATGCAGCTACAAACGCCTCGACCAGCTGCGTCTCGGCAATCTGGTCCGCCAATACTCCACTCATCCCGCCACCTTTGACCAGAGCAAGCACGCAGGGGATGGACAACTGCTTTGTCAAGTTCGCATAGTCCGCGGTGCCCTGCTTGAGTCGGAACGCGGAAATGCGCGTTCCGCCGCCCCGGATCGTTCTGGCCGCCGCCTCAATCTGTTTAATCGCAGCCTGGCTGCTTTCCTGGTCGTCGGCTGCAAAAAGGATAAAAACAGCCTCGGTGTCTGCCGCAACTTTGTTGAGAGAAGCGAGCGAATCAAGCGGCTCGCCCCACAGACCTGATGCAGGCTGGTCAGGTCCTTGCGTTTCTGTCGTCGCGTTCACCGCCGCAGGACTGTCTGGCTTGTCATCAGGCTGGATCGTAGCAAACAGTTGTGGGGCCTGATCAGCGGCGGAATTGGACTTGCTGATAAGTGACCGCGCCAAAACTACGCCGGCCGCAACCACGATAAGGACGAACACCGCAATCTTCCAGTTCTTGCATCCGCCATCGGAGCCTGACGGGCAGCAACTGCCTCCATCACAACATGGTTGGGGGTCGCTCGTGTTGTCCCCGCTGCCGGCTTTTTCCTTGTCATCATTCATTTTAGCACCCTTTCTAAAAGAAATTGAAGACGCATTTTGTAATTGCTATGCACACTGCGAGACGTTGTCTCTCGTGACATTTCCAACGGTCAGGGGCACAACGGGAAGACCGCCGCTATCGGTATTCCTTAACGACGATCCTGTCTTGGCCCACAACAGCAGCGTCGAGCTGAAAACTACGGTAATGCAACCTGCCTCCTGGAAAATAACGGCTAATATGGGCGTGAGCATCCCAAAGCCGGCGAGGATAAACCCGATTACATTGTATAGAATCGAAAAAAAGATATTGAGCTTAATGCGCAGCAGGACCTTTCTCGACATATCCATGAAATTCACCACGCGCGACAGATCATCATTCATTAGAGTGACATCCGCCGTTTCAACGGCCACGTCTGTCCCTGCTGCCCCCATCGCGATGCCCACGTCAGCTAACGCCAGGGCCGGCGCGTCGTTGATGCCATCCCCAATCATGCCCACAACCAGCCCCTGTTTTTGTAGCTTCTCGACATATTGCAGTTTTTGTTCCGGAAGAAGCTCGGCCTGGAAATCATCAA
>DATKWR010000539.1:0-10162 GCA_035529475.1 Sedimentisphaerales bacterium
GGCTATCCGCAACTCCAGGTAGGTCCGGCTGTTGTTGGGTGCAGGCGTATCAAAGAGGCTTTCCCATTGTGCCTTGAGCTCATTGACGCTCATGGCCTTGAGGCCTGCGAGCCTTGCCAGCACCGGCGTATCGATTGCCGGATCCTCGCTTGGCCGTGGAGGCCTCTTGTCCTGGTTGCTTGTTCGTGTCTGCATCATCATTGCCCTCCGGTTCGGTTGCGTGATCTGCGACCACGACCGCTCTTCAGGGCAAGAATGTCGAGCGAACTGTCTCCGACATTTGCAGATAAAGAACTGGACTTCTGCGCATGCATGCGGATGTAACCGCCAGCCAGAAGGCAGCCGACCTCAATCAGACGCTGACGGGCGCTCATCTTGTCCGGAGACAGGGGATTGGGACCTGACCTTGCGCTTTCCATGGAGACCGTTCGCTATGTGGGTTGATGAGCGAACGGTAGGTGCGAACTCAGGCGAACAGAAGCAGATTCAGACGCTTGGCGAAGCCGTTAGAAAACAAAGGTAGCGTGGCGAAGATCGGGAAGAGCACTTGGGGCGCTTGGCCGATATGTCACGTTCCAACTGGCCGAGGTAGCCGTACCGGGAAACCTGTTCCGGGAAATCCTGGGCTTGATCGACGATTTGCGACGAAGACCCGTACCGGCGTAGGCCGGGAGAATTGATGACAAGGTGAAACAGACAGGAAAGGTGCGTCTGGATGGCGGGAATTATCCAAAATTGACATTCAGAACGTCGCTAATTCGTCAAAATCTGAGGTGTCAGGCGTTTGGAGAAAACATATCTTTGCAAGACGGTGCAATTTATGCAGAATCACACCAATTGTGAAGTTCAAATGGGGAATATCGGTTCAATAATCTTTGCCTCGCATCAGTTAGCAATACACCCCGAGCTATAGAACGGAATGCAAGTGAAACGTTTCAGAATCACCGCTCTCTCCGTGATCGGATTGGTCATGATGACCGCGGCCTCCCATGCAGAGGCTGATGGACCAGATTTCTTCAAGGTAACAGGCATTGCACCAAGCAAGGCACTCAACCTGCGCGCTGGCCCAGGCATCAACCACCCGGTGATTGGACGAATTTCATCTGGAACAGATGGCATCAGGAACCTCGGCTGCGAGGGTGGGCTGAACTTGGCAGACTGGCAGTCTGCCAGCCTGGCCGAACGAGCGGTGGCTCTTCGACAACGTTGGTGCCGCGTAAGTGTCGGGGCGCTGGAGGGCTGGGCAGCGGGTCGGTTCCTGGCAGAGGGATCAGGCAGCGAGGAAAAATCAACCCCACAGACCGCTGCATCACAACCGGAAGTGCGGGGGACAGAATGGATCTTGGCAGGTTCGCCTGCAGGCGAAGCTGTGGGAAACGCCTGGCTACGCATCCTGCCGAGTGGAGACATCAACGGAAACGCCGGCTGTAACAATTTCTTCGCTTCGGGAAGCTTTGGCGCAGGGGCATTCAAGCTGACTTCTCCCATCGGCGCCACGAGGAAATTGTGCCCGGAGAACGACGTGAGCGACCAAGAGACGAAGCTGTTCTCTGCACTTGAACGGGCAGCGAAGTATGACTTCGACATCAAGACCGGCACCCTGTGGGTCATGGACGAAACGGACGAAACACTGCTGGAGTTTCGGCTCAAGCAATGACCACGACTCCAGGATTGATGCTCTGACTGACCTCCCCGCGAGCATGCCCCAACAGGCTCGCGTTCTAATGACTGAAATTGGCACAAAGCAGACTCATCGCTGTGCCACAAAATGAGTCCGCTTTCGGGGATAAAACGGACGTGCGCGGAGCATAGCTGTGATGACTGCTTTTGACCCGGAACGGACTTCAACCAACGTGGCATTACGAAGCTATCAGGTCTTGCCGGACCAATTCTTGTGGCGGCCGGCAAAGCATCCGGATCGAAGATGAAAGCGTTAACATGGTTGTCAGCTTTCTGGGATTTGTCTAGCCTTACTCCTATGCGCTTGTTTGTGTTCCTGGTTATGTTGTTCTTTGCTCCGCCCGCAATGGCAGGGGGCGCTTGGGTGGATTTCATGTCTGCCGAAGGAACTGTCATCCGTGGGTGGTTGGCAACGCCTCCATGGAAGGGACCTCATCCGGGCGTGGTGATGATGCATAGTTGCTTCGGACCTGTAACAAAGTCAGATGAACTGGCTACGCACGATGCCGCTTGGGTAGATATTTTGACTAAGGCCGGCTACGTTGTTCTGGTTGCCGATAGTTACACGCCTCGTGGTCAGGGTTCCTTGTGTCAGGTCAGGGATCGCCCGGTCTTGGCCCGTGCTGAGCGACCGTGGGACGCAATAGGTGCGCTTCAGTTCCTGCAAGAACGATCAGACGTGAAAGCCGATCGTATCGCCCTGATGGGCTGGTCGAACGGTGCTATCAGCCTGTTGTGGACCGTCCGAAACGGCGCCAGCGCCGCCACCGCGCTGGATGGGCCAGATTTCCGCACAGCCGTTGGCTTTTACCCATATTGTAACGATATTCAAACCCAGCTTCCCGATTATCGGCCGCGAATACCGGTTCTTCTTCAAATCGGCGACAAGGATGACTGGACGTTACCCGAACCATGTCAGTTATTGGTATCCGAAACCCGGTCCCGTGGCGGTGATATGATGATTGATATTTATAACGGCGCTTTTCATCTCTTTGACGCTCCCAATACCCCGCTTCGTGAATTCATGGCTGTAGGAGGCTCCGACGAGTCGAGTATGAACAGAATACACTTCGGAACAAACAAGATAGCCCGTGAAAAGGCGATCCAACGCACACTCAATTGGCTTGCAGAGCGACTACGCTGACCTCAGCTCGCAACGAACGCCAATGGCACATCGCGGACTCTGCGCCCTACTGCCAGTAGGGTCCGTTTTCGTGCGCGCAACGGACATTCCCCACGAAATCCGAAACTGGCCGAAGTTGACCCGCAACGGACATCCGGGTGCAGTGCAGCGAATGCCTGCTCTGAGCCAAACTCGGACGTCTTTTTCCATATGGATTGTTCTAGAAGTGTCGTGCTGTTTCGTGCCGGGCTACCATTATTCAGATTGGCATACCGGCCTTACGTAGTGCATCGGTTAGGTGTTCAAAGTGATTTGGATTACGAAATGGCCATCGCTGTGCATAGTAGTTTCGCCATTGATTCGGCTCTGTGAAATCTTTCATCATCGGTGCCTCGCCAATCGCACTGGTAAACCGCCTATATGCACTGGCGGCTTTGTCCTCATCTCCCAACATTGCATAGCTCGCGGCAAGCAACGCCAGTACGGTCGCGGGAGGGTTTTGTATACTGCTTAACAATGATACCACTTCCCCATAGTTTCGGGCTACAAAAGATGCCAGCCCCAAGTTCCAATTGTATTTGCCGTAAGGATTGAGTTCCTGTGCTTGACGGCAAAGGTCAACGGCCTTTTCAACATCGCCCTCAAAAACGGCGTGGCGAGAATAATAAACAATAACCCGCATATCGTTGGGATTGACCCGCAGAGCGCCATCGAAATGGGCTCTGGCCCTGTCCAGATACCCGTTGAAGAGACACGCCATGCCCAATGCAGTTAGTGTTCGGCTGTCGCTATCGTCAATCTCAACCGCCCTCGTAGCAAGATTGAAAGCCTGTTTCAGATCCTGATCTGGATCGTTGCTCCAACCGTTGAGCCACATTCGCAGCAAAACTTCGGACAGCAGAGCCAGTGCTGCAGCATTATTGGGCTCCAGTTCAAGTGCAGCACACAGATACTTTCTCGCTTTGTTGTTATTCTCGAGCGACCAGCCAAAAAAATGCTCCCTGGCCCGCAGAAAGAGATCGTACGCCTTCAACTGATCTATAGATTGTTGCCTAACCGTGGTGAGCCGTCGAGCTTCCAACCGTCCAACCAATATGCTGGTGATATGCCGAACGAGATCATCTTGAACCTCGAAGATGTCCTCCAGCCCTCGGTCGTATCGCTCTGCCCATATGTGCTGATCCTTTGCGGTATCAATCAGCTGAGCAGTAACGCGGACCCTTTTTCCAGCCTTGCGAACGCTGCCTTCCAGAATATAACGTGCATTGAGCTTGCGGCCGACTTCTTTGAGATCTTCATTCTTGCCCTTGAAAAAGAAGGAAGAGTTTCGAGACAGAACCGCCAATTCCTTAAACCGGGAAAGTTCAGTAATGAGATCCTCAGTGATCCCATCTGAGAAGTATTCTTGCTCTGGGTCGCCGGACATATTGTCGAATGGGAGCACTGCGATTGACGGCTTTTCGGGAAGAGGCAAAGGTTCAATCGCCGAAACAGGGGCCGTTGCGCTAGATTGTTCAACTGCGACACTGTAGACCCGAATTGGATCGGCGACGTTCTTGAGATCTTGTTCGCCCATATCCTCGAATTGAGTCTCTATCTTGCCTTTGGCGTGACGATAAATATCGTCAGATAGACATATGCCGCCCGGCTCCGCCAAGCCCTCCAGGCGGGCCGCGATATTCACTCCGTCACCGTGGATATCATCGCCTTCTACAATGATGTCTCCCAGATTGATGCCAATGCGAAACTGCAAAAATGTGCTGGCGTCGCGATTTGCTCCATGCAAAGCCACACTATCTTGCCAGGCAATAGCACAGGCGACAGAATCAACCGCACTGCCAAATTCCACAAGCAATCCGTCGCCCATGAGTTTGACGACGCGTCCATGATGCTCGGCGATCAGAGGTTCGAGGATTTTCTCGCGCAGGTCTGTAAGGCGGCGAAGCGTTCCCGCTTCGTCAACACCCATCAGGCGAGTGTAACCAACCACGTCTGCAGAAAGTATGGCCGCCAGCCTGCGTTCCATGTCCATTCCTCCACACTGGAGAGACTATCGATCAACGGCTGAAGAATCCACCGGATTGAATCAGACACCTAATGGCTGTACATGGCACATTTTCGCCGTATAGGTCGGTGGCGAAAAGAGTCCGTTGTCAGGGGTACTCCAGACGATTTTGATAATGAAGTCCGTAGTTGGGGATGCTTCGGACGTTCTTGGCTCCGGCTCAAAGAGTCGCGAAATGACCCAACTGACACAATCAACCTTGATGGACTAGTGCCACTAATGAGCATAGAATTTCGAAGCGAACGCTGAACAGGGGGCAGCGCTTATACAACGTGCTATTGTCACCTCAGCTGTTAGGGACACAGATATGCTCGAAGATCGATATGGAAATGAACTAACCACCAGTTCGGTCGCAGCGCGAGATGCTTATATTGACGGTGTTGATCGGTTTCTTGCATCTGATGGGGGCGTCGATACCGCATTCGATAGAGCGATTGCCGCAGATGACGGGTTCGCCTTGGCTCATTTGGGGCTCGCCCGTTATCGCCATGCGCAGGGAAATCCAGCAGAGGCCAAGGGCGCACTAGGAGCGGCTAGCAAGCTGGTTGGCGGCGTCACAGATCGGGAGGCCGGTCAGATCAACGCCCTTGGCTTGCTGATCAAGGGCAATGCTGCTGAGGCATACAAGGCAATTCGCGCTCATCTTCTAGACCATCCCCTGGACGCAATGGCGACGCAAACCTGTACCACCGTGTTTGGCCTGATCGGATTTAGCGGTCAGCCGGGCCGCGAGGCGGAACAACTCGCCTTTACAACGGAGTTGGCGCCACACTACGGCGATGATTGGTGGTTCTTGTCCCAGCATGCGTTTTCTCAAGTTGAGGTCGGACAGATCGGACCGGCTGAGGCGAATATCGAGCGCTCGCTGGAAGGAAATCCTCGTAGTGCACAAGGTGCTCATGTTCGTTCACACATCTACTATGAAAACGGCGAGCAAGAAGCGGGCTACAGATATCTGTCCGGTTGGAGGCGCGACTACGACAGGACAGGATTGCTGCATTGCCATATATCTTGGCATGTGGCGTTATGGGCGTTGGAACGGGGCGAACTCCAAGAAATGTGGCGGATAATCGACACCGATATTTCCCCCGGCGCCGCCATTGGACCGCCTTTGGTCGTGCTGTGTGATACCGCAGCGGCGCTTTATCGGGCCAGTCTTATGGGGGTAACCATTCCTTCGGAACGCTGGCAGACCGTGTGTGAGTATGCCTCCAAGTACTTTCCGAACACAGGCGTCGCCTTTGGTGACGTTCACGCCGCAATTGCATTTGCGATGGCCGGAGATGGTGTGGCGCTCGGCAGAATTATTTCAAATGCAAAAGGACCCGCCGGTGACGTGGTGCGCGATTTGGCTGAGGCGTTTGGTGCAATTGCCCAACAGAATTGGACCGAAGCTGCCATGCATTTGACTAAAGCCATGTCCGACCACGCCCGTATCGGAGGAAGCAAAGCTCAGCGCGATTTGATCGAATTCGCCATGGCCGCAACACTTCTTAAACAGGGGCGAGCCGAGGAAGCACGACGGCTACTTGCTATTCGCCGTCCGGTCATCTTACCGAACAACGTTGTAAAGGGAATGTAGCTAGGCAGCTAGGGGCTACTGCTATTTTTTGCGAACTCGGCCGACTTCCGAAAATGGCGCATTTTGACCGTTCCAGCAGGCGTAAAGTCACGGTAACTTTCGGGGTCAAAACGGCCCTGCAAAATAAATCAAACGTTTCTTGCAATGACAACACTGGATAAGTGTGGGAAGCGAAGCGCATTCTCATCGTAATAGTCTCCAAAACCTTTGAGAACATCTTCTATTAGTGCGTTGCGGGCTTCATCACTCCACTCGGCTATCAATCCGGCAACGGGCGTAGACGCTATTCCATTGGTGATAAATTCCAATCCATTGTCATGGGATAGGGTCAGACTGACCGTTTCCCATTCCACGTCTTGAAAGCCGGCTTTCAAAAACAGGTTCTTGATTGCCTCGCCATCAGAGAGTCCGCAAACCGCTCTGATCGCACCGGAAGCTTCTTCGCCAATGTGTTTTGATATGGCTGTCACTTGGCTTTGCATTAGAGGATTTTTTTCCAATTCCTGAGCGACGCAAATTACGCAACGGCCGTCCGGCCGGAGTAGGCGACGGATTTCCTTTAATGCGCCAACCTTGTCTGGAAAAAACTGTAGGCCTTGCTGACAAAATGCGATGTCAAAACTGTCGTCTGCAATCGGTACATTTCCAACGTCCGCTTCAATCCATTCGATATCATTGTTGGAAGCCGAGGAAATTGCGCGGGCAATCTCCAACATGCCGCCGTTCAAATCCACACCGACAACACGTCCTTTTTTACCTACTTTGCCTTTCACCATTCTTGCGACAATGCCGGTTCCGCAGGCAACGTCGAGAACGCTTTCACCTATTTGAGGAAGAGCCCGATCTAAAAGTTGCTTAGCCCACGGCACAAAAATTGTTGGCACTAAATAGTTCTCATAAAGCGCTGCTGAGGTGCCAGATAGTTGCCATTTTGTGTTTGATTTCATCACCGCATCCCGTTTTGCGACGCAAGAATAGACTACACACTTATCATGAGCAAATGTCCGGAAATGATTCTGTGGACGGCTCCTCCATCGGCATCGCGATGTGCCAAAGTTGCGGTGTTTTGGAGAAAAGCTAGAAAGGAGCTTGGTCGGGTCGGAGTGCGGTACATGGCCGCCTTGCCCGCGAGATCGACGGTGCAGTTGTGCTGTGCGCGCACCCTTCGGTGAGCGGCATGGCAAGCGGCAGCGGATCCAGCGGCTCGACCGCCTGGAACAATACCGTGCGCTCTCGCCTCTACCTGACACGGGCCGCCGATACCGATGGTGAAGAAGCCGACCCGGACCTGAGGATCCTGTCACGCAAGAAGGCCAACTACGCCCGCTCAGGCGAGAGCATGACGCTACGCTGGCTGGACGGCGTCATGGTGCCAGAGCGCGAACCCACACCTCACGACGACAGTGATATCCGCGCGCAGGTATTCCACGAGATTGCTCGCGCCTGGGATGACGGCCAGCCTTACAGCGATGCCCCCCAGGCCCGAAGCCGCTTCATCCTGGCCCGTCTGCCACAACGGCTTGACCTCCCCAAACCACAGGTCGAACGCGCCTATCTGGCTCTTCTGGATACAGGTCTGATCCGAACCGAGCTGCGTGATCGGCATGGCAACCTGCGGGGTCTGAAGCCGATAAAACGCATGGATGAACGAGCAGGAGGAGACATCTGATGGGACACAAAACAGGCGATCCAGGTCTGCGAAGGTTGCGAAAGTTGATTGCTAAGTCATTGAAATCATTATGCGAAGGAGTTGTGCGAAGGTTGCGAAGGTTACCACCTAAGTCATTGATTTTGCTTGCGAAGGTTTGCGATGCGAAAGTCCCCCATACCCCCTATGCGCTACGCGCGCGCATGGGCGCGCGAGGCGCTCTGGTCTGGAGGGTGTCATGAGACGGCAGATCGACACGACCCCAGATGCTGCCAGCGACCCTGTCACCGATCCTGTCAACGACCCGATGGCACCGTCGGCTTATCGCATCCAGGCCATGGTCGACGGGCTCGATGAGATCGCCCACGCCATGGAACGCACCTGGGGGGTCGATCGGCTCAGGCTCGCGGTGTCGGATTTTCTTCGGGCAAAGTTCGACGAGCAGAAGGACCGGCTCGATGCAGCCCTTGCCCGCGATGACGAACATCTCGTCGCGCTGCAGGTCGAAGGCATGAAGCGGGCCTGGGCGACGCTCGACCGGTCGGCTCGTGAGGCAGGTGCGTTGCCTTTGTCACCGGAGGTCTGGGAATGCGTTCTGCCGGAGACCGGTGAGATCGTATCGCTGGTACGCACCCGGGCGGACGCTCACCATGTGGCGCGAGACTGCCGGGTGTTCACGCTCACCGAGGTGGCGCTGCTGATCGAGGCGCTTGGGCACAGCGTGCTGCAGGTCAAGGACCGGTTTCCTGGCGCCAGCATCATCGGACTTCGCGCCAAGCCCCCGATCGACTGGACGGAGGGTGATCCGATGCCGTTCTGACACAAGCCCCAAAACAAGCGGACGACGACGGTCAGTGCCTGGAAGCTACCCGACCGTCGCCATCCTTCACCACGAAACACCCACCTGAAGCAGGAGGACCTTCCATGGCTCCGATAACTTTGACCTTGCCTGAAGCAAAGGCAATCCCTTCCTTGCCCGATGCCCGACCATCGCTGACGGCGGTTCTCGCCCTCGACCTGGGCACCACCACCGGCTGGGCACTACAGGCGCCTGACGGCCTGATCACCAGCGGCACCGTGTCGTTCCGCCCGGCGCGGTATGACGGCGGCGGCATGCGCTACCTGCGCTTCGTCAACTGGCTGACGGAGCTCGAACACGGCGCAGGCCCCATTGGCGCCATCCATTTTGAGGAAGTTCGACGGCATATCGGAACCGATGCCGCCCACGTCTATGGCGGCCTGATGGCTTCGCTCACCTCGTGGGCCGAACTGCGTGGTGTGCCCTACCAGGGCGTGCCCGTCGGCACCATCAAGCGGTTTATCGCCGGCAAGGGCAATGCCGACAAGCAGGCGGTGATCGCCGCGGTGAAGGAGCGCGGCTTCTCTCCGGCCGATGACAACGAGGCCGACGCCATCGCCATCCTGCTGTGGGCCCTGGCGACCCGTGGAGGTGTGCGATGAACACACCCACCATCCTCGATGAAGCGGCCAGGATCCTGCGCGAACGCAACGGAGCCTATGGCGAGCCTGCCGAGTGCATGGCTGCTGTTGCTGCGCGTTGGTCAACAACCCTCGGTGTGTCGGTGACGCCGGCCCAGGTCGTGCTGTGCATGATCGACCTGAAGCTGGCACGCCTTGCCCATGATCCCGGACACCACGACTCGGCCCTGGATGTCATCGGCTATGCCGCCCTGCTTGGGGAGGTTTGCCCATGAAGTGGTTTCCGAGAGGCTATGGCGGCGAACGCCGCTGTCCCGACGACGTCAAGCGCGAAGGCTGGCGCGAGCAGGGCCTGCTGGCGGTGTCGATGGAAGACCCGCGCCTCACCTGGTCCGAGCGCGAGCTGGTCCGCCAGCTTGGCAACAGGCTCTACTGCAAGTGCCATTCGGGGAGGGTCTGAACCATGCCACGTGGACGCAAACGCAAACCTGGCAATCGCTACCCGTGTGGCAGGCGCACCAGGATCGAAACCGAGCGCGAGGCCATGGCAACCGTCATCGAGGCGCGGCGCCGGCACTTCGGGGTCACGGAAAAGCAGGCGCGCGATGAACGCCTGGCCACGTC
>DATKWR010000540.1:0-2800 GCA_035529475.1 Sedimentisphaerales bacterium
GCGCCGCCGGGCGAGGTGAATCCTCTGCCGGCATGGATAGGCAAGCCTCACGGCTATGATTTCACTCGCTTCAACGTGGCGTATTGGCAGAAAGTGGACCGCGCGGTGCAGGCCATGAGGGACCGCGGCATTATCGCGACCTGCATCGTGACGATTGAGAAGCAGAACCTTCCGCGTGAATACGGCGTGCTGACCGACCACGAGAAGCGGCTCTATCGCTACGCGGTCGCGCGTCTGGCGGCGTTCTCGAACGTCTGGTGGGACCTGGGCAACGAGCACATTGAGTATCGCAAACCCGATTGGGCGCCAAAGATGGGCGCCCTGGTCAAGCAGTGGGACCCTTACGACAGACTATGCTCGGCGCACGGCTACGCCGACTGGACCTACGGTGACCAGCCCTGGGCCGACTTTATTATCACCCAACAGTACGGCGACTGCTCACAGGTCAACGAGCAGGTTCTCAAGTATCGGTCGATACCGAAGCCCTACGTGAATGAGGAATACGGTTATGAAGGACTGTTGGACAAACCGAGCCACGGCCAGAATGCCGACTGGGTCAGGAAGTGTCATTGGGCGATTGCTTTGGCCGGCGGATATGCCACGTATGGGGACTGGACGGCCGGAACGCCCTTCTATACGGGCCACGTGGGCGAGGGCAAGGCTCCCGCTCCATTGCGCCACTTGCGAGAGACGTTCGAGTCGATTCCTTATTCGTTGATGGAGCCGCACAACGAGCTTGTCGGGCAGGGCGCCTTCTGCCTGGCTAAAGAAGGGCAAATCTATCTCGTCTGTCTTCCCGACGGTACAGAGACGATTCTGCGCGTTGAGCCTGTCGCCAAAGGCTACACAGTCACATGGATCAATCCCAGAACCGGCGAACAGGGCGCGCCGGCACAAGCGACGGACGCCCAAATCCTGCTGCATTCCCCTTCGCCCGATGACTGGGTCGTATTGGTTAGGTCCGGTTCGTAGTTTGCAGCCCCTGGAGTCATTGAATATGAGTCAAAAGTATGAATACAAGTTCGTCCGCATGGGTGAAGGCTTGTTTGGCGTCAGGCGGTCGGCCAGGGAGCAATATCAGCAGGCTGTGCATGAGCACGCGCAGCAGGGCTGGCGGTTGGTTCAGGTCTTTGCGCCCGGCGTCGGCGGCTATGGAGCTGCAAAATACTACGAATTGATCTTCGAGCGCGAGCTGTAGGCAAAGAACGGAGAGTTCATGCTGCCCGGGTGGTACTCAACAGTCTCGTATCTCGGGTTTAGAATCGCGATCACATTGCCTATCTGACGGACTGTCGCAGGGTTGCTCGCTCAGTCTTCCTCGTCGGCGTATGGGTCGTCCTCGTCGAACGCCTCTTCCTCCAGATCCTCGGTCATGTCCGAATCCAGATCCAGCTCGGAGGAATCATCGCCGACTTCGCACTCCAGGTCGTGGTCCTCAAACGCTCCGACCATGTCATATTCTTCTTCGTTCCACATATTCACTTCCTTTCCGCATGCCTTGAAGGCGGAAATCACCAGCGGCTCTCGCCGCTCATACTCGGAGGCGGGCAACATCCTTTCTGCAAGGCAAAACAGGGCGTTGCCTGCCAATCAAGAGGGGCTATACGATGGTTTGCAGAGGAGGTTCAACAATTTCAGATTTTCACGAAAAAGGAGTGTATGGATCCACAGAATTGCTGCTGCAGGCCGGTTCCGCACCTTTTCAGGCGAAAACAACGAGCGGAGCGGGCTGGAGGCAGGCCCGTGGACAATTCTAATTCCGCGGGGCGGTCATGGATTCCATCTGCTCAACGGCCTTCTGCATCTTGCGCGTCTCAGCCATGCACGCCTGGTAGAGCCCTTCCGCGGCTTGCCTTGCTGTCCGCCGCGAGACCGTATAGGGGTCGTTCACAACCTCTTCTTCGACGATTTTGACCCATTCCGGCGGGATGGCGTCGATTCCGCGCAGGGCGCCGGAGAGACCGCCGGCCACGTAGGCTTTGCAGTCCGTGTCGCGGCCGAGATTGACCGCGTAGATGATGGCTTCGCGCGGCTGCCCATCTGCCATGAAAAAGCAGGCAAGCCCGCCGGAAAGCACTTCAACAGCGTTGGAAATGGGCTCACCTTCGTAGCGCTTCTCGTAGAGGGGCCTCAGGTCCTTCCAGCTTTTTGCCTTTCTTGCCCAGTCCTGCCCTTGCTGGACTTCTTTTCGGGCCTCCGGAGGTAGTTGAGCCAGAGCCGTATCGATCACGGATTGGACCGTTGCGTCAGGCTTGAGCGCCTCGGCTGTCGCCGCGGCGATTGCAGCGCAAACTTCAAGGGCGTAATTGCCCGGCCGGCCCTGGATGTCCTTTATCCGGCCGATCTCGAGCGCATCCCTGGCGGCTTCCTCCGGCCGGCAGGCGTTCACCATACCGACCGGCATGATCATCTTGCTGGTCCCGATGAAGCCCGGCCACGCGGCGTACCGGCCCACCTCCCAGGGGGGAAGACTCATCTTCAAGAGGTTGTAGATGACCATATCCTGTGGGCCGAGAAGGTAGCCGAACTTATTAGGGTCGATCTCTTCGATCCATGTCTGCGCAAGCTCCTGGCTGGTAATCCTGCCGCCTTTTTTCAGGATCGCCGAGGTGCAAAGGCGATGACGCTCAAATCCGTCCTCAGTCATCCCGGGCGGGCGATGATGGGCGTGCCTGACCCAGTCCGGTCCAAATCGCTGCGGCTGACGCGATGCCTTCTTGTCTTGAGGGAGAAGTGTATCGACGAGCCCATGCCGCTCTTCGATCTGCCGCCAGCTATCGCCTTCTGTGACGTCGCCCAT
>DATKWR010000541.1:0-9681 GCA_035529475.1 Sedimentisphaerales bacterium
CAATTCCTGACTCAGTTACCCCGGTTGTGGCGGGATGGTGAAGTTCGACCAACCCATCGAAGCAAATCTTCAAAACCCCGGCATTGGCGCACGCACAAAGACGCTTTCGAAGGTGTCTGGTACGAAGTACTTGACTGGCTACAGCAGGAACCGGATGTGACAGCAAAAAGCTTGCTGAAACGGCTCCAATATAAATACCCCGGTCGTTTTGCTGATAGCCAGCTCAGAACCTTGCAACGGCGATACAAAGAATGGCGAAAATTTATGGCCAGAGAACTCGTATATGCATACATGGAGCAATAAAAATACTAAACGGCCGGGAATATCCGGATTTTTGGCCCCATGGGGCCAACCCCAGAATTGACGTGATTAACTGAAATACTTATAGTAACATTCTTAGCTGAGGCAACAGGAATGGTAAGAATAATTGTTGCTAATCACCTGTTGAAAAAACCAACCGCCACCCTTAAGCATAAGACGCTTTTCTGGCATTACCCTCACTATTACGCCACGACAGGCCCGGTGAGCTCGATCCGACAGGGCGACTGGAAGCTGATAGAATATTTTGAGTATGGTCGTGTTGAACTGTATAACCTTAAGAAAGATATTGGAGAGAAGAATAATCTCGCAGAAAAAGAGCCTGGAAAAACCTAGCACCTTCGCAGGCTTCTTCACCAGTGGCATACGGACGTAAATGCGCAGATGCCAACAGTGAATCCAGAATACGGCTTCAAAGTCAAAAAAAACAGGTTTGGTTGCAATAAATTTTGTGAAGAAAACGTCTTGATTTTGGAAGTGAAGCGATAAACAATAGACAGGGATACCGATGAACAGCAACGCCGCAGGATTATTCCATCGACACAAGGAGACAGGAGACAGGAGACAGGAAACATGAAAACATGCAAAATACTCACAGGTGTTCTTGGGGCGCTGCTCTGCACTGGCATAGGGATGACAGCCTCGCCTGTTTTCGCTGCGGAACGCCAGCTCACCCCTGAGAGATTGGAGAAGCTTCTCAAACGCTATCCCGAAGCCGATGCCGACAATGACGGCAAACTTATGGCGGACGAGGCGCGGGCTTACATCCGTAAGCTCAGATCCGGCAGGTCCGGCGATGTGCCTACGGCCTGGCAGGCCACCGATGGCAAAAGAAGGCGAGTATCAGCCAAACGCGCAGAAAGCGCCGGGGGTTTAGCAGACCTTAAGCCCGACCACGCTGACCTGAGCTACGGCCCGCACCCAAACAACAAGCTCGACCTCTGGTTGGCAACGTCGCGCCAGCCAACGCCGTTGGTAGTGTTTATCCACGGCGGCGGATTCGTGGGGGGAGATAAGAGCTCGATCAGCTCGTTGGCACTCCGCCAGTGCCTTGACGCGGGCGCTTCGCTCGCGGCCATCAACTATCGCTTTCGCACCGAATTGCCGATTCAGGACGTGTTGCGCGATTGCGCGCGGGCCATCCAGTTCCTGCGCTGGAAGGCGGAAGAGTTCAACTTCGACAAGACACGCGTCGCGGCGTTTGGAGGCTCCGCTGGCGCGGGCACCTCGCTGTGGCTGGCCTTTCACGACGACCTAGCCGACCCGGAAAATCCCGATCCGGTGCTGCGTGAATCGTCGCGCCTTTCCGCGGCGGGCGCCACCGCCTGCCAAGCAACCTATGACGTTCTTCAGTGGCCGGATGTTCTCGGCGACGAGACGGTGATGCGCTTTTCGAAGGAGTCGGATTGGCCGAGCTTTTACGGGTTGAAAAGTCAAGATGAGATGTACGGTCCGGTGGGCAAAAAAATTCGCGCGGACGTGGACATGTTGGGTCTCATTACGAAAGACGACGCTCCCGTGTTTCTCGCATCGAGCAACCGCCACGACTCGCTGCAAAGCAAGGGCAATGTGAACCACAGCCCCAAACACGCCATCGCCATCAAGAAGCGTTGCGACGAAGTGGGCGTGCCCGCCACATTAAAAATTAGCGGTTCCATGGCCGGTGATGCGTTAAAGCAAACCCCAGTCGAGTTCTTAATCGGTCACCTCGAAGCGCAAACGCGGAACCAGAAAGAAAATGGCGTAGCGGCGAACTTTGACATGGCTGCGTAGCTCGAACAACTCTCCGAGCAAGGCAAGGAGCGCGGCTACAAGGAATTCGTCTATAAACAGACGCCGCAAGGGGAACTGCGGATGTATTTCGCGATGCCGGCGGACTGGTCGCCGAACGACAAGCGGCCGGTGTTGATTTTCTTCTATGGCGGCGGCTGGGCCGGCGGCAACGTCTTTTCGAGCACCTGGGTGGCAGAGCACTTCACCAAGCGCGGCGTCGTGGTTGGCCTGGCGGACTACCGGGTGCGCAAGCGGCACGGCGTCATGCTCGACAAATGCGCCGAGGACGCCCGCAGCGCCGTGCGCTGGGTGCGAGCCAACTGCAGAAATCTCGGCGTGGACCCCGAACGCGTCATCGCAGGAGGCGGGTCGGCGGGCGGGCATATCGCGGCCTGCACGGCCACCATCGACGCGCCGAACAGCGACACCGACGATCTGCGCGTTTCCTGTAAACCCAACGGGCTGCTTCTCTTTTACCCGGTGGCCAGTCTCGTGGACGACCGCCGGGCGGCCGCCTTCAAACAGGTACTCGGAGAGGAACTGGCCCGGAAGCTCTCACCCGCACGGAACGTGACCGAGTCCTGGCCGCCGACGGTGTTGTTTTCCGGCACGGCCGACATCGAGTTGCCCAACGGGGTCTTGTTTCACGACAGAGCCAAGGAGGCCGGCGTAACTTTCGAATTGTATCTGGAAGAAGGCGGGGGGCATGGGGTCGTGCCCACTGGGCCGAGGGATTTGAGCTGGTTGCAATATGCGTCGGATTTCTTCATCCGTGCCGGCGTGATCGACAAGGGGCCGCAGCCCGATGTGCCGCCGGGAAAGTTGCGGAAATACAACGGAGAGCCGATCGAGACGATACTGATCAAGACAAACGTGAACCCGACGCGGCAGAGGCTCAAAGGCGGCGCTCGGAAACCCAAGACAGAAGAACCCTTGCCACCGAAAGGGCCCGCGGCGTCGAAGGGCTAGGGCCACCAACCAATCATGAGGAGTCAATCGTATGAGAACTCACTTCATTCTCGCGATTCTCGCGACGTCAGCCGTTTTCGTCGGCGCCGCTCAGCGCGAGCCGAGCGCGGCGCGGCTTCAACAGGTGCTCCAGCGTTTTCCTGATGCCGACTTGAACAAGGACGGCAACCTGACCCTCGACGAATTCCGCGAGTTCCGGTCGCAGATGCAGGTTGGCGGCGCGGCCGGGTCCTCGCGTCCGGCTGGCGCGGCCCCTCAGGCGCCGACTCGCCCGGCGACCAACGTGTCTGCCGCCGGCGCGGTGGAAATCCAGATTACATCGGGCAATCCGGTGCCCGTGAACCCCAGGGTATACGGCAACTCGTCAAATTTGAGGATATTCGGATACCAAGGAGACCCTGCGAACACGCCGGAAAAAATCGCCGCGATCGCGGAACTGAAGCTCAAGGTCTTTCAGTATGGCGGCGGCCCGGGCTCTTGGTATCACCACCCGAGGGGTAAGGGCGGACTCAACACCCGGCCGGAGGAGACCGCGAAGTCCAGGCACGCTGGAGACCCGACGCATTACCTCAACGCATTTGCTTCGGGACCGGACTACTTCGAGCAGTATCTCCAGTTCGTGAAGGCGTGCGAGGGCGAGGCGATGTTCACTGCGAACATCCTCAACGGAACCGTTGCCGAACTGGAGGAATACCTCAGCCGCCTCAAGGCCGCTGGGATTCCCATCGCGTGCGTGATTCTTGGCCAGGAAATGGTCGTAGGTCACGCGCGCTCCCTCAGCCTGGAGGGTTACATGGAGCGCATCAAGCCGTACATCGCGATGCTCCAGGCGAAGTACCCGCATGTGCCGATCGTGGTGCACAGCACAGGCGTGGGCCGTGTTGAACGCGCGCCGGCCTCACTCCACGAGTGGAACCGGCAAGTAGCGAAGCTGCCGGGCATCAGTGGCTTCTCCCAGTACGGCTGGCCGGAATTCGGCAGCAAGGCCCGCCAATTGCGCGGCGAGGCGGACCAGACGCCCGAAGAAAGGTGGTGGTATTACGACGAGTTCACTCGCACGTTTGCCGACCGGCAGTTGCCGGTCTATCAGCAGGATTGGGGCGGCGACAGGAAGATGTACATGACCCAATGGGGAACACACCTCGACAGGGGTACGCCCTTGCAGGGGCTGCACATCGCCAACTTCTATTTTTTCCTGGCCCAGTACAATGCGACACACGACGATTACTTCGCTATGGCCACATTGGCCCAGACCCTGGTGGAAGAAACGTCTAAGGAGGAGTCGCGCCGAACCGGCGTGATCTACAAGGACAAGGTTGCTCTGCTGACGCCCTACCTTTACACCAAGCCGTTCCGCCATCTCTTCAGCGGCGACAAGAAGCTGCTTGCCGCCTCGGTCAAGGCAGCGGAGAACGGCGCCAAGGCGGAAACCGTCAAGGCGCTGGCCGCCGCCGGACCCGACGGCCGAAAATACCTGTACATGCTCAACAGCGGGCCGGCGGTTCCGCTGGGCAAGGTGACGGTGGACGGCAATCCGCTGCCGGCCGATCTGCGCGTCCAGGTCGAGTCGGCCTTTGGCACTGTGACCGCGGCTCGCGTCGGCTCGGCCCCAGTCAAGACCTTCACGGGCGAAAAACAATTGTGCGACCTGATGCTTGAGCCGTGGAGCCTTACCGTCATGACGATACCAACGCCCGGAAGAAAAGTATCGACACGTGCCAAAGCCGATCCGAATCCAGCCTTAGCCCCGATCGAGAAGGCAGCCCACCCACCGGCAGACTTCGACATGGCCGCTTACCTCGACCAACTCTCTGCGGACGGCAAGCAGCGCGGCTACAAAGAAGTCGTCTATAAACAGACGCCGCAAGGGGAACTGCGGATGTATTTCGCGATGCCTGCGGACTGGTCGCCGAACGACAAGCGGCCGGCACTGATTTTCTTCTTCGGCGGCGGCTGGACCGGTGGCAAAGTCTTCGGGTTCGACAAGGAGGCGAAGTATTTCGCCAAGTGCGGCGTCGTGGTTGGCCTGGCGGACTACCGGGTGCGCAAGCGACAAGGCGTCGCGCTCGACAAATGCGCCGAGGACGCCCGCAGCGCCGTGCGTTGGGTGCGGGCCAACTGCAGGGATCTCGGCGTGGACCCCGAACGCATCATCGCGGGAGGCGGATCGGCAGGTGGGCATATCGCGGCCTGCACAGCCATTCCTGAAGCGCCGAACAGCGACACCGACGATCTGCGCGTTTCCTGTATGCCCAACGGGCTGCTTCTGTTTTACCCGGTGGTCAATCTCCTGGAAGGCAGATGGAAGAACGCCAAGCAGAGTCTGTATAGGTTTGGCATAGGGGCGGACCTGGCCAAGAAGCTTTCGCCCTCGCTGCATGTGACTGAGGCGTGGCCACCGACGGTGTTTTTTACCGGCACGGCCGACATCGGGATTCCCAACGCGGTCTTGTTTTACAACAAAGCCAAGGAGGCCGGCGTAACTGTCGAATTGTATGTGGCAGAGGGCCGTGGCCACGGAGTCAGGAAAGTCGTGAACATCGGGCTGAAGGATTTCATCTCATACGCTGCGGACTTCTTCATGCGTGCCGGCTTGATGGACAAGGGGCCGCTGCCCGAGATGCCGCCGGGGGAGTATCGGAAATACAACGGCGAGCCGGTCGACCGGACGAAGATATTCATAAAAGGCGCGCCTACGAAGTGAGGACGCCAGCGAACCGTAAGGAGCAGTGAGCATGAACATCACCATATGCCAGAAGATGAACACACAACCACACTCAGAATCCTGGAGTCGACGCCGGTTCCTGCGGGGCGTCGGGGGTCTAACGTTAGGCGCCCTGGCATCAGGGCAAAAAACGCTGGCGCAAGAAGGTGCAACCAGCAAAAAAGCGCCAACCCTTGAAAATGATGTCCTGCGCGTTTCCCTATCTCCGCAGGACGCTTCCCTTACTGTTGTGGACAAGCGCATCGGACTGGTGTGGCGGCAGCAAGTGCGTCCCGGCTTTCGTGTCGCTCTGGACACCATGAACATTGCCCCAACAAGTCTTTCCACCAAAGTGGTGGGAGAAGAGGGAACCTATGCGGTCATCCTTTCATTTGCCAAGGAATACCCGCACGCATTTGACCTTCAGCTTGAGATGCCGGATCAGCGGTACACTTCGCTTCCCGCTTATCCCTTCCCTTTCGCCGCACCCGAAAAGAACTGGTATTATGTCCAGAATACCTCTGGCGAAGGAATTCTGATGCCCCTGGAAAAGGCGGAAGAGATTAACAAGCCGTTCGGCTGGAGCGGCGGTCAGCCCTGGTGGGGACTCACGGACCTCAAACGAGCCATGCTGGCGCGTATAGATACGTTCCGAAAGCCGGACACGAAATCGGATCGCGAGGACCGGACGATCTATGCAACGCCGATGCGCATCAATTACGCATTCTTGACCGAAGGCGGATACATGGGTCTGGCGAAGGAGTATCGGAATTACTTTCTCGGTTTGCATCCCGAGATGCAGCCGCTTCAGGAACGGATAAAGGACCGCCCCGCGCTAGCCTCCTTGAAAGACGGAGTCTATGTCTATCTGTGGGGCGAAGACCCAGCCGAAGATCTTAAGCTGGTTACCGAAATGAAGGCCGCCGGCATTGAACGAGGCATCGCAGTCTTTTATGGCAGACACGAAATCGATCGAGCATTGTGCGACGGTATCAAGCAGTTGGGATGGGTTGTGGGCAGGTATCAGATGCCTACAGGCAACCTCTTCCATGTTTCCAATAATCGAGGTTGGCCGAGCGCCCTTCTCACCGGGCGGCTTGCGCCGCAAAAACTCCTCGCCAACAGCAACCTCAGCGCCTGGGATCGCGTCTGCGGCAAACAGGTGCTTTCGTCGTGGGTAGAAAAAGCCAACGCGAGTATCCGCGACTACGGCGTGGAGTTGTTCTACTTTGACACGCTTGTTGTACAGTTGGTGCCTTGCCTGCATCCTGACCATCCATCAACTATTGAAGAGAACCAGCAGGCACGACGAGAGATCATGCGGAGAACCCGCGAGTTGGGAATGATTGTCGGCTCTGGTGAAGGGATTTGCCCAACATGGGCGCTGCCTGACGTGGATTTCTTCGAGGGCCAGATGTCGCTGCGCACCTATACCGACACGCCGCTCAAGATTCCAGCCGGCGGCTACGCAACGGACTTGGGGGATGACTACCAACCGCAAGCCGCGTTCACCTTGGATGAGACCAGGAGGATTCCCCTGTATCAGTTAGGATTCCATGACTATGTGGCCGGGACCTGGGTGTGGCGCGACACGAACTACCAGAGCACGCCGTTCGCCTGGAAGAAGAACTTGCTTAACATCCTATATGGGACAATGCCCATGTGGCACATCAATAGGCGCCTGTGGGAGAGCCGCAAGGCGACATTGGTCGCGAGTTATCAGAACATCGCCTCCGTCAGGAAGCGCATTGGTTTTGCCCAGATGGTGGAGCATGGGTGGTTAACGACGGACCGTTCTGTCCAGTTCACGGACTGGGATACTGGCGACAGAGTTATTGTCAACTTCGGCGACCGTCCCTTTGAACGCGAGCCAAAGGAACCTGTGCCGCAGCGTTCGTTCGTGGTCGAGAGAGCGGAGGAAAAGTGAGACTAAATGTGCCGGAAAGGCGGAACTTCATGGGCGGCAACACTACCCAAGACGTTTGAGCCTTTAGACACTTATCCCAAACATGTAGAAAGGATCATTTGACTATGAAAACTCCAGCCACCATCTTTCTTGGCGCAATCTTGCTGTTTGCCGCCGCGCCAGCGTTCGCTGTGGAAGGGAAACTAACTCCCCAACAAATAGAGAAACTTCTTAAACGCTTTCCCGACGCCGACTTAAACAAGGACGGCAACCTCACCCTCGATGAGTTCCGCGAGTTCCGTCGCAAGATGCGGACAGGCGGTACTAAGGCATCCTCCCGTCCATCCACTGCTTCGACCAAAGCGCCGTCCGCCAACGCTTCTGCCGCCAGTTTGGTTGACATTGACATCACGTCGGACAAACCGGTTCCCGTGAACCCCCGGGTTTACGGCATCATCTGCGAGGAGATGTTTGTCAAGGACCTTGTGGACGAGCCGGAATACATCTCCGCCCTCACCGAACTGAAGTTCAAGACGTTTGTGTATCCGGGCGGCTCGGCCAGTTACTATCACCACCCGAAGGGCACAGGCGGATTCAACATCCGGCCGGAGGAAGTGCGGAAATCAAAGCATGGCGATGAAAGCCGGTTCATGAAGGAGGGGTCCGGACCGGATCACTTCGAGCAGTACATGAAATTCGTGAAAGCGTCCGGGGGCGAGGCGGTATTCACTGCAAACATCCTCAACGGAACCGTGGCTGAGTTGGACGAGTTTCTCAGCCGTCTTCAAGCCGAGCGCATCCCCATTGCCAGTGTGGTCCTGGGGGTCGAAATGCACCTGGGCCAGGCTCAAGCTCTCGGGTTAAATGGTTACCTGGAACGGATCAAGCCGTATATCCCAATGCTCCAGACAAATTATCCGCATGTGCCGATCGTGGCGCATAGCACCCCGGTGGGCCGCGTGGGCGACCGCGCCCAGGCCTCCTTCCACGAGTGGAACCAAGCACTGGCCAAGCTGCCGGGCATCGGCGGCTTCTCACAATATGGTTGGCCGGAATTCGGCGCCGAGGTCCGACGATTGATGCCTGGCGCGGCGGACCAGACGCCCGGCGAAAGGTGGCGGCAATACGACGAGTTCACCCGCACGTTTCCCGACCGGCAGTTGGCGGCCTATCAGCGGGATTGGGGCGGCGACAAGAAGATGTACATGCTCCAATGGGGAACACACCTCGACCGGAATACGCCTGTGCAGGGACTGCACATGGCCAACTTCTATTTTTTCCTGGCCCAGTACAACACGGCGCATAACGATTACTTCGCCGTCGCCACGTCGGCACCGATCCTGGCCGTGAACGCGTCCAAGGGTGCCCGCCGGGGTGGCGTGATCTACAAAGACAAGATCGCCCTCCTCGCGTCCTATTTCTACACCAAGCCGTTCCGCCATCTCTTCGCCGGCGGCAAAAAACTGCTGGCCGCGTCGGTCAAGGGACAGAAGGAAAACCTCGCCGGCCAAACCGTCAAGGCCCTCGCCGCCGCTGGCCCTGACGGCCGGAAATACCTGTACCTTATCAACAGCGGGCCAGCGGTCGCGGTGGGTACGCTGGCAATTGATGGCCAGACGCTGCCGGCCGACCAACGACTCCAAGTCGAGTCAGTCTTTGGCGAATCGACCTACGGGTCTGTCGGCGGCGCGTCGGCTCCCGCAAAAACCTTCACGGGCAAAAGAGAGTTGCGCAAGCTCATGCTCGAGCCGTGGAGCCTTACCGTCCTGATAATACCGATGCCTGGAAAAGATTTCGATTAACAAACCAGCTGGCACTGTAAAGCTGACAGTGTTCGCTTGACAGGTACCCTTGGTATTCATTCTGAACTAACAGGCTGTGTCGCAATTAGAGTTTTGAAGATGATTTTGTTATTCAACCGATATGTTATAATGAGCATACCCGAATGAAAGGATTTTAACATGGCATATCGGTATGGAGATCGCAAGCAAAAGCTGCTTTTCCCGCAAAG
>DATKWR010000542.1:0-15816 GCA_035529475.1 Sedimentisphaerales bacterium
CTGCGTGGTGCAGTGGGAACTGTTCAACGAGTTGAAACGCCCTGTGCTGATGCGGTTGCTTCATCCAATGTCAATGCTCGCCCGGGAGCTCGATCCGACGCGATTGATCCTGGACGAGTCGGGCGGGTGGGCGCAAGGCGCGAACCTGTATCTGCCCTACGAGTCCGAACCCGTCAAATTCAACGATATTCACGATTATCCCGGACCGCAGATCAACGAGGAAGTCTACAACAAACTTGTTCTGACCGGGGGAAAAACACACGAAGAAATGCGGAAGATGGGGCTGGGGGGCAGATTGCCCGGCCGAAACGTGGTTCCGGGGCTGATGACGTTTTTCTCAGAATTGGGTTACGGAAGTCTCCCCGATCTCGAGGACAACAACAAACGCTTTGCGGAGATCGGCAACCCCATCGCGCCGCCCACGCTCTACCATCGCCGCCTCGCCGAAGAGCATGCGCGGGCATTGAAAGAGAGCGGGTTCGACGGAATCTATCCCGATCTTAATAAGTTTTGTCTCGACCAGCAGCAAATTCACGGAGCCGCGAACAGGCGCATGATCGAAGCCGTGCGCTGTAACCCAAACGTTCAGGGCTACTGCATTCACGCTCTGACCGCGGGAGACTGGATTATTGGCGCGGGATTGTTGGACCTGTTCCGCAATCCCAAGACCTACGCCTATGAGGGTACCAAAGCCGCAAGCCAACCGCGCATCGTTTCGATCCGCGTGCGTCCGCGCAATGTGTACGCGGAACGCGGAACGAAGATCGAGATTACGGCCGTGAACGAGATGGATGCCGTCAGAGGGAACCTGAAGGTGGAGGTCGTCGACGGCAACGGTGAAACCGCTTTCGCGAAGACCGCGAAGACCCTGGCGGGTACGGGCATTACGCTGATGTTCAGCGAGAACTTTGATACCAAAGCGCTCAGGGGAACGTATACGGTAAAGGCCGAGATTACTGCCGATGACGGCTTGCCGATTGCCGGGAACCAATACAGTTTCGACGTCTTCAATGCGGAGCAACTATCCGTTCCAAGGAAGCGCATCGCGGTACTCGACCCTGGAAGTTCGTTGAAGCCCTTCTTGAAAAAAGCCGGAATCGCCTTTGCGGAATTCGACAGAGACACGGACCGTTCCCTTCCCGTGTTTGTTTCGCGCACCGAAGCGAAGACGCCGGCGCAAAAGAATCTTTTCGGCGAGCTCGCGGAGTTTACCAAGGCCGGCGGAACGGCGGTCTATTTGCAGGGCGGCGGACCGGTAGTTTCCTGGGGCCGGGCCGGGCAAACGTCGCCTTTGCTGCCCGTTAAGGCGCGCTCCAAACAAGCCAAGGGCAATTGGACGTGCATCCCGCACATCGTTAAGGATCATGCGGTCTTTGACGGCCTCCCTGTCAATGGCATGATGGGCTCGATCTACGAAAATGTCTGGGCGGAGAATACGCTCTTGGATGTGGACGGGGATATTTTCGTCGGCGCCATCGGCTTTGACTGGTTCCCCGATTACGACTTGAGCAAACGCCACTACTATGGGCCGGGCGACACGTGGTGGGGGGCTGATATGGCTATCGCTCCGCTCGGCAAGGGGCGCTGTATCGTCTCGGAACTTCACCTGGTCGATAACCTGGGCAAAGACCCCGTTGCCGACAAGATTCTGTTCAATCTGATTGAGTGGACGACGGCCGACCGCGAGTGAAGACTGCAACGTTCAAGGAGAGCACGATCACGTCCAAATGTATAGCCGCGTTGCGAGCCTTGCTCAGACGTGTGGCTTCGCCTTCTTCGACCCAAAGTGACGGTGCCGCTAAACCGATGACAAGCAAACACGCCATGGGCCTTCGGACTGCCCATCTCTTCCTCTTCGGATTCATGTGTTTCACTGCCAACAGGCGATGTTATCTCTCACAAGATGTTCAAGACTTAGGGGTCTGCGTCCCGTGACGTTCTCCACGTCGTCAGCCACCACAGCCATGTGACCGGCCCGAACAACTCCATAAAGGATACCCATGTACTGCATGACTCCTTCCGGCATACTCTGAACAAGGACTTGGAGTGCATGGCTCAAAAAAGGTCTCAGCCGTCAGGAGAATTCCCCTCTCGCCATTTGTCTTGAGATACATTCCAGTGAGATCCGAAGAAATAAAAATAATTACGATGGGGCTGTTACCTTTCTGGCAAGCGATCCACTATCCGGATATATGGGCTTCTTCCGGAAAGCAGAAGAACTGTTCTTCTTAGAATGCTTTAGTGTCTTTTCCAGGTGAAAGGAGATTAGAAATGTTGGCAAGAAAAACGATGTGGGGCGTCGCGATCGCATCGATCGTGGGGCTGGTATTCGTGAGTCAATCGCTATCCCAACCGGGCCAGCGAGGACAAAGAGGAGGCGTGCAGGGTCCTGGGGGACCTATGCAGGGCGCGCAAGCTCAAGGGCCCGGAGGGCGGCAGTTTGACCCGACGCAGATGCGTCAGATGATGGATCAGCGTATGCGCGAAATGCTCGGAGCCACCGACCAGGAGTGGAAGGTTCTTGGACCTCGCGTCATGAAGGTTCAGGAACTTAGCCGGCAATCCGGCGGTGGTCGTGGCGGCATGATGATGTTCGGTGGTATGGGCGGTCCGGGTGGACGGGGCGGCCCTCAAGGCACCCAACGTGGCCGTGGGCCGGGCGCTACTGACGGGCAACTCTCAGAGGTAGAAAAGACCCAGGAGGAACTGCAAACCTTGCTCGAGAACACCGCGGCCACGCCGGAGCAGATCAAGCAGGCGGTCACGAAACTGCGTGCGGCCAAAGAAAAGGCGAAGCAGGAACTCGCAAAAGCACAACAGGATTTACGGCAGGTACTGACCGTGCGCCAGGAAGCACAACTGATCTTGATGGGCATGTTGGACTAAACGGATTTTCGATTTACGAATGCCGATTGCCGATTTAGATCGAAAATCAACAATCATTTTGTGCATTCGTATTCATTCGTGGTTCCAGTCCTAAATCGTAAATCGTAAATGTCTATGAACGCACTTGTGGATAAAATGGTTAAGGGCGGACTGATCGACGAGTCCGCGGCCCGGGGGATCCGCGGACTGCTCGCCAGTGGTGAGCGTCCTGTCCGGGCCCTTGCCGCTTCGGGGTTGGCCGAGGAGGAGCTGCTGCGGTTCTTGGCGTGCGAGTTCCGATGCCCCTATGTGGAACTTGAGACATGCTCCTTCTCAAAGGAATTTCTTAGCCAGTTTCCAGCACGCGTCTTGTTGGACAAGCACGTTATCCCCGTCGAACCAGGCAACGGTGACTTACTCACCGTGACCAGCAATCCGTTCGACACATCCGCCATCGACGAGTTGCGTTTGGCAACTGGGAGAGACTTCCAAATTGCCTTGGCGCCGCTTGCAGACATTGACCGATGCATTAAGCGATACTTAGGCGTCGGGGCCGATACGATGCAGTCGATGATCTCCGAGGCGGGAGAAAACGGCTTCCAGGTCATCGATACGGATGCCGATGGGGACATGGACCTGACCGAGGCGGCTGAAGGGGCCTCCATCATCCGCTTTGTCAATCAGATCCTCACCGAGGCCATCGAGCTGCGCGCCACTGACGTGCACATCGAGCCCTTTGAGAATACCCTGCGCGTGCGGTACCGCATCGACGGGGTCCTGCAGGAAGCGTCGGTGGCCTCTGAGGTCAAGCAGTTCCAGGCGGCCATTGTTTCGCGACTGAAAATACTGAGCAAGCTCGATATCGCCGAGAAACGCATCCCGCAGGACGGGCGCATCAAGATTCGCATCGCCGACCATGAAATCGACGTCCGCGTCTCGGTGATCCCAATGCTCTATGGAGAAGCGGTCGTGCTGCGATTGCTCGACCGCTCCTCCATTTTGCTGGGTCTGGACAAGCTCGGCATGTCCGAGCAAGACCTCGGCCTGACGAAGATGATTCTCGAACGGCCGCACGGGATCATTCTGGTCACTGGCCCGACGGGAAGCGGCAAGACGACGTCGCTGTATGCAGCGCTGGCCCAAATCAACGACGTGCAGCGAAAAATCATCACGATTGAGGATCCTATTGAGTACCAGCTTTACGGGATCAATCAAATTCAGATCTCGCGCAAGGCAGGGCTGACTTTTGCCAGCGGGTTGCGCTCGATTCTGCGGCACGACCCTGATGTCGTCCTCGTTGGCGAGATTCGTGACGCCGAGACGGCCGAAATCGCCATACAAGCTTCGTTGACCGGGCATCTGGTCTTCTCGACGCTCCATACCAATGATGCACCGACCGCCTTGACCCGCCTGGTGGATATGGGGATCGAGCCGTATCTGGTTGCCTCGTCGCTGGAAGCGATTATCGCCCAGCGGCTGGTGCGGGTGATTTGCCCACACTGCAAGGAGCAGCTCTCAACCAGCGAAGTGAAGCCCCTTCGACAGCGGTTTGGTGACATACTGCCCGGCTCACTCTACAAAGGACAGGGCTGCACAGACTGCCAGGGAACCGGCTACCGGGGCCGTATAGGGATATTCGAAATGATGGTCGTCACCGACGACATTCGTTCGCTGATCTTCGAAAATGCCTCGGCTCGCGATCTTCGCCGTACGGCTGCCAAGCATGGCACCATGAGTCTTCGAGAGGACGGATTCCGCCATCTGCGCGAAGGCCGGACCACCGTAGAAGAAATTCTCAGGGTCACCAAGGACGATACGTTCGACGAAAAAACGCTTCCGGACGCAATGCGCGAAGGGTAAGGATGCGAAATGGCAACATTTGCATACAAGGCGATAGACGTAAGCGGACAGCAGATAGCCGACAGGATTGTGGCCCCGGACAGAACTGCCGCCATCGAAGAGCTTTTCGGGAAGAATCTTAATCCTGTCTCCGTAGAGAGGCTGGAAGAAGCGCAATCTGGAGGACTATTCGTCCGGATCGGCGGCATTTCAAGACGCGAGATCGACGCCTTTACGCGCCAGTTGGCGAATCTCCTGGCTGCGGGTGTGCCGATAAGCCGGGCGCTGGGTATCCTCAGCCGCGAGGCGGCGCGGACGGCGCCCAAGAAGCTCTGGGCGGTTGTGCACGACCAGGTGGCCGGCGGCATGGCCCTGGCCGATGCCTTGAGCCTGCACCCCAAGGCCTTCTCACCCATCTATGTGGCGATGGTGCGGGCCGGCGAGACGGGCGGATTCCTCGACGTTGTGCTCGAACAGATCGCGACGTTCCGAGCCCGCGAAGCGGACCTCAAAGGCCGGGTGAAAGGAGCACTGGTCTATCCGGTCATTCTGGCCGTGCTCGCCACCGGAATCTTGGTGTTTCTCTTGACGTTCTTCATACCGCGTTTTTCTCAGATGTTTGCTGAGTTTGGCGGTTCGCTGCCGGCATTGACGCGGTACATCGTTACAGCCAGTAAGCTTCTCGTGAGGTACTGGCTTGTCCTGGTCCTTGGCGTTGTCCTTCTTGTATTTGCCGTTCATCGCATGCTCAGCAGTGAAGAAGGCCGCCGCACCATGGCCACACTCGTGCTTCGCTTACCCTTGTTCGGCACGGGCATGGCGCGATTCGCGCTCGTGCGATTCTGCAGGATGTTGGGCACGCTCATCGGCGCCGGCGTGCCTCTGATTGCCTCGCTGCGTGTGGCAAAGGAGGCGATTGGCAACCAGGTTCTCGCCGACACGGTCAGCAGCGCCATCGAGAGTGTCCAGAAGGGACATCCTCTGGCCCGGAGCCTGGAAAGCTCGCGCCTGTTGTTCCCCGCAGCGGTGATTGAAATGGTTTCCGTCGCGGAGGAGAGCGGACGGCTGGACCAGGAGCTTACTCGGCTGGCGGCCGCCTACGAGCAGGAACTGGATCGCCACCTCAAGATGATGGTTACCCTGGTCGAGCCGGCACTGCTTTTTCTTATGGCCGTGGTTGTGGGTGGGGTCGTGATCGGCATGCTCCTGCCCATCTTCAGTTTGCAGGAATTGATTCGTTAAGAATATCAAACAAGGAATATCCAATGGCGAAAGAAACATTAAATCAGAAGTCAGAAGTCAGAAGACAGAAGACGGACGACCGAAGACCGACTTCCGACCTTCGGGGAGGTCCCTCGCTGCGTTCGGGACGCCTGTGCGCGCACGGCTGCGCCGGCGTGCTCGGCGGCTTCACTTTGATCGAATTGATGTTGGTCATGGTGATCCTGGCGACGATGGCGGCCATTGTGCTGCCAAAGTTCACGGGGCGTTCCAAGCAGGCCAAGATCACGGCGGCCAAGACTCAGATATCTCAGTTGGAGGTGGCCCTGGATGCTTTTGAGATTGACCTGAGTCGTTACCCCACCACCGCGGAGGGCATGCGGGCCCTGGTGGAGAGACCGACCTCCGACGCTGACGGATGGCAGCAGCCTTACCTCAAGCGCGACGTACCCACGGACCCCTGGGGCAATGACTACGTGTATCGGTATCCGGGTCAGTACAACGAAGATGGTTACGACCTTTACTCCCTCGGCCCGGATGGCAAGCTGGGCGGGGAGGATGATATTACGAATTGGTCGGAACAACGGCGGTAATGAATTCTCAAATAGATTTATGATTTACGAATGTCGATTTTCGATTGCTGGATGCTCGATGCCAGATGTTCGTCGCTCGTGGCTCGTCGCTCGTGGCTCGGCGAGGCCAGAGGCACCAGCTCGTCCCTTCGACAGGCTTAGGGCAGGCTCTGAGCCGGGTCGAAGGGAAGGTCCCTCGCTGCGCTCGGGACGCCTGTGCGCGCACGGCTGCGCCGGCGTGCTCGGCGGCTTTACGCTCCTGGAGCTCATTTTGGTGATGCTCATCCTCTCGACTGTCCTGGCGATGGCGGCGCCGTCGTTGCGGGGCTTCTTCGGTTCGCGAAAGACCCATGATGAGGCCGCACAGATTCTCGCGTTGACCCAGTTCGCCCGCTCCCAGGCCATCAGTGAGGGGATTATCTACCGGCTAAACTTCGAGACGCGGGAACGCACCTACTGGCTCACTGCACAGCAATCCGGAGCCTTCGAGAAACTCAAGACCGAGTTCGGTCAGGTCTTCACGTTTCCAAATGACATCATCGCGGAACTGGAAGACGTGGAGAAAGAGGACAATGAGATGTTCCTTGAGTTCACCCCTCAAGGAACTGTCACGGCCGGGACCATCCGGCTGATCGACCGCCGGGGGCTGGTCCTAAAGGTAACGTGCCCAACGGTGACGGAATCATTCTCGATAGTCGAATCTCAAGAAGATTATGGCAAATATGCGTTCAAACAGAACGGTTAGAGTGTGCCGGCGGGAAGGTCCCTCGCTGCGCTCGGGACGCCTGCGCTCCCACGGCTCCGCCGGGGTGCTCGGCGGTTTCACTTTTATCGAGTTGCTGGCAACGATGGTCTTCCTGGGCATCATTATGCCCGTGGCGATGCGAAGCATCGGCCTGTGTACTCGCTTGGGCGGGCAGTCGCGAAGACAGATCGAAGCCGCGTCGCTGGCACGCACCAAGCTGACCGAAATGACCAGTTCGAGCGACTGGAGTACGGGGGAAGAGAGCGGCGACTTCGGCACGGACTGGCCGGGTTATCGATGGACCGCCGCGGTTTCCAGTTGGAGCGATTCAGTGGTCAGTCAGCTCGATGTGACGGTGACGTGGCAATCGCAGGGCCGGGAACGCTCTGTGACCTTGAGTACACTGGTCTATCCGGAGGACAGTTGAGATGACCCGCGGATTGGGACAATACAGGGCGTTTACGTTGATTGAGCTACTGGTGGCCATGACGCTGATGGTGGTCACGGCCGCGTGTCTGTACACGGCTCTGTACACCGGCTTCAGGGCGAAACGCAGCGCCTTATTAGCCGTCGAGCCTACCGCGCTGGCCATCAATGCCATCGAGCTTATAAAGCAAGATGTCTATGGTGTCCTGCCGCTGGGCGGCACTCTGGCCGGGACTTTTCTCGGAACTGATGCGCGGGGTCTTAACGGGGTAGATGCTGATAGCTTGGAGTTTTATACCACCCATATATATGCAGGCAACGATCAGATTGTTGGCGGATTGGGGAAGATCGGGTTGGTTTTGGAGGAAGACACCGACGAGGGCACCGGCTATGATCGCGAGAGCTACCGGCTCATACGCAAGGTCACCACGAATCTGCTGTCCCCCAAGGCCGTTGATGCAGAGGAACAGGTCCTTTGCCGCAACGTGAGGTCTCTGAACCTTCGGTACTACGACGAAGCAGACGGCTGGGTAAATGAATGGGACTCGACCGCCGATGCGAACAGCCTTCCCCTGGCCATGGAGATCGATATTCAGGTGTTGCACAACGGGACAAAGGGCGCTGAGGCACCGAAAACACGCCGCCTGATTCAGAGTTTTCCGATACCTTGCGGAGGCGCCAAGCAACAGGAGAGTGAATCGGATGACGCAGGGATGGCGGCAGGCGGAGGGCAGACCGGGTAGATGAGAAAGCTTATGTTCAAACAGTTTGAGCGAAGTCGCCGGACCGGCGGTACGATCCTGATTGTCACGATGTGGGTCGTGCTGGTCCTGGCAGGTCTGGCCCTTGTTTTTGCTCGCTCGATGCGGGTGGCGGCGATTGTCGCAGCCAACCACGTGGCGTCTCTTGAGGCCGAGTGCGTCGTGGCCGGCGCCGCCGAGTACGCCATGGCAAAGCTGATCGCGAGCGAGGAGGAGGAAACCTCCGTCTTGATGGATAGTGAACCCTATGAGGCCATGCAGGTTGGAAAAGGTTATTTCTGGCTCTTGCGTCCGAACCTGCAAGATGATCGGGAATTCGACTATGGGCTGACGGATGAAGCGGGCAAGATCAATCTCAACTCAGCATCGCAGGAGATGCTCTTGCGTCTGCCCGGCATGACGGCGGAATTGGCCGCGTCCATCATTGACTGGCGGGATGAGAACAGCGAGATCACCCCCGGAGGGGCCGAAGACGAATACTACCTCTTGCTGCCGGAGCCCTACAACTGCAAGAATGCACCGCTGGAGACTGTGGATGAGATCCTTCTGATCAAGGGCGCCTCGGAAGAGTTGCTCTACGGAGAAGATACGAATCTCAACAGCATCCTGGATGGCTACGAGAACGATGGCGACCTGAGTGACCCGCCTGACAACCGCAATGGTCGGCTGGATACCGGTTTCTACGACTATGTCACGGTCTATAGCGTGGAAACAAACCTGGACAGTGAGGGTAATCAGCGCATCAACATCAACGACCCTCGCAGCCGGGAGGATCTGCAGAGCACGTTGCAGGAGATAGTCAAGGAGGACCGGGCTTTGGAGATTATGAATCTGGTACCCACAAATCCGTCCTTCTCCAATGTTCTGGGTTTCTATTTCAGTACGGGTCTGAAGCACGAAGAATTTTCGCAAATTGTGGATCGCCTCACCACGAGCGATGAACGGGCCCTCCCCGGCCTCGTGAACGTCAATACCGCCCCCAAGGCGGTGCTGCTCTGTTTGCCCGGCCTGGAAGAGAGTGATGCTGAGGCCCTCCTGTCCCATCGCAGCTCCGGCGAAGGACTCGATACGATCGCATGGGTGGCGGAGGTGCTCGAACGAAACAAAGCGGTGGCCGTGGGAAGCTATATCACGACCCGTTCCTTTCAGTATTCGGCAGATGTTGTCAGCATCGCGGGCAACGGACGTGCATACAAGCGCTATAAAGCGGTCTTCGACATGAGCCAGGAGAAGCCGCAGGTCGTGTACTGGAAATCAATGACCCATTTTGGCTGGCCTCTGAACCAGGAGATTGTCGCTGCCCTGAGAAAAGGGCAGCCCCTTACAAATACCATCTTAAGTATGAATTGATTGGATGATGATAATGCTCGGTGCTCAGACCCTATTAGGGCTTGCTATTGATGAATTCGGAGTCGTGGTCGCTGAAGTGCGCGTTCGGTCCGGCCGGCCGGAGATTGAACGTGTCGGTCACTGGAGCTTCCAGGAGAAGTTGGAGTCGAACAACGCCGGCGCGATGGGACAGAAGTTCAGGCAATTCTTGCGAACAAACAACTTCTCGTCGAAGCAGGCCGTCATCGGACTTCCGACAAAATGGGTGGTCGCCAAGGAGATCATGGCTCCGCCGGCAAGCCCTGATGCATTGGCCGGTATGCTCGGTATTCAGGCCGAGCGGGCATTCTCTCTGAATGCCAGTGAGTTGATCTTCGACTATTGCGGCCACACCGGTGCGTCGCAGAAGAGCGAGGTCCTGCTGGTAGCCGCACGGCGGCAAATTGTCAACCAAGTTAGAGAGCTGGCGGCCGCCGCGGGTCTCCATGTCCAGTCCATGACGGTCTCGGCCCTTGCGTTGGGCAAAATCCTTTCTGAGGCCGGCCCGGAGCTTCGGTATGGGCTCTACATGCGACCTGCCTACTGCGAATTCTGGGCTCAGGCGAATGGCAGTCCGCGGTCCATCCAACATGTGCAAATGCCGTCAGGAAACGAAACCGAGGACCAGTACACTGAACTACTGACCTCGACGATTCAGCGATTGATTATGCTATCGTCACAGGACGGTCTTCCGCCCTATCATGTTACGGCGTATGATGGCGGCGGCTTCTCGAACAAGGTCATCGACCGGCTCAACGAGCGGCTGGCGCCTCAGATCACGGTCACAGCCGGGCAAGATTCGCCCGATCATCCGGAGCAGGCACAATCAGCAGCCGCGATGGCGGTAGCGATGACAGCCGTTGGGAAAGATGAGCCTCCTGTCAACTTCCTGAAGCCGCGTATCGGCGTCCAGAAAGAAACCGGTCGCAAGCGCATCGCCGTCTGGGCGGGTGTGATCGGTGCGGCCTGCCTGCTTGCCCTGGTCGCCGTGCTGGCGGACCTACAGGCCGACAGGACAGATATTGCCACCTACACTGAACAGTTGGAACTGATGAGCGAGGATATTGCGGCCGCGCGAGAGGTCGTCGATCGTATCTCGTATGCGAGCAGTTGGACCTCTCAGAAACCCGTGTTCTTGAATTGCCTGCGAGAGTTGACGCTCACTTTCCCGGAAGAGCCTGTGATCTGGGCCACAAACCTTCGCCTGAGTGAAAATGCCGGAGCGCTCGTCGGAAAGGCCGTGGACGAGGAGAGCTTCTACAAGGTTCTGGACGAGATCAAACAGCACGAGGCATTCTCCAACGTACAGATGATTCACATCCGGAATGCCGGGCGTGATTCCAGAGAGAAAGAGTTTGCCGTTAACTTCGAATTCCAAGGTGTGAAGTAGAGATGCTATCGAAACGCGAACGAATCATAGCGATTGTCGCCGTCGCGGCGGTGGGGTTCCTTGTCTTGAACAAGTTCCTTATTGGCCCGATCGCGGACAGGCTCGAGCAGCTCGAGACGCGAAAGCAGCAACTGCTGGTCGAACTGAGCGAGGCTCAGAACCTGTTTCAGCGAAGACGACTGCTGGAGAAGGAATGGAAGATGATATTGGCCGACGGCCTGCGAAACGAGGTAGAGGCTGAAAGCAGGATCGCCCGGGCGATTGATGGGTGGTCCAGAGAGGCGAGGTTGACGCTCAGCTCCGTCAAACCCGATCGCGTGGCCAGTGACAAGGGGCTCACAGAGATAACATTCGTCGTCGCCGGCACGGGCACGCTTGACGCCTTAGCTCAGTTCCTGTGGAAGATTGAGACGGCGCCATTGCCCGTTAAAGTAAAGGACATGCAGGTCGGTTCGAGTAACGAATCAGGCCAAAGCATGTCTCTGCAGCTTCGTCTCTCAGCGATTTGTCTGGGAACGCAGAAGAAGCCGCCGCAGGAAAAACCACGGGAGGCCGACAATGAAGAACAAGTATAAGAGGATATGGGCTTGCGCGTTGCCGGCGGTCGCACTTGGGCTTGTCATCACTATGTGGTGTTTGCCCAGCCTCGGTCAGGATACGACTGCGGCAGGACCGCAAGATACGTGGGCCAAATACCAGATCATTCTACAGCGCAATATTTTCTCCCGCCAGCGCGGCCCCATCAGGCAAAGCCAGCGCATCACACGAACCCGGCCGGTTGTCGTGCCCAATCCCGAATCCTATTTTCTGCTCAAGGGCATCGTCCAGGAGGGGGGCAAGTTCATCGCATTCCTTGAGGACACCCAGGGCAACGGGGTCCTCAAGCTCCGCGAAGGCGACAGCGTGGCGCGGGGAGTCCTCAAGAACTTCACACTCGATTCGATCGAGTACCAACTGGCCGAGCAGGTCGTCAGTGTCGCACTGGGACAGGACCTGGAAGGGGGACAAGGGGCCATGACGATGAGCAGACTGCTGGAGTTGTCGGCGACATCATCGCTGACTGGTGACCCAAACGCTACCATGGAGGCGCCGACCCTGTCGGGGGACGAGGCCGAGATTCTGAAAAAACTTATGGAGCAACGAAAACAGCAACTCGGGCAATAGAGTACCGAGCAGATGAGTATAAAGAAGCATTTGAATGTGAAGGAGACAGTGGCCATGCAAGTTTTCAAAGCAATTATCATTGGCGGGATGCTGGCGGTCGTCATCGCAATCATGCCCGGTCACACAATCGCCCAACAGACGCCTGCCGAATCAGCGCCACAGACCGAAGCGGAGCCTGCCGAGCCTGTCGAGGTTGTCAAGAGCGAAGGTGAAGTCAAGATCAAACTCAATTTTCAAGACGCTCCCCTGCAGACCGTCCTGGAGTATCTGTCCGAGACAACAGGATTGACGGTCGTGTCCGATGAGCCCCTT
This sequence comes from Sedimentisphaerales bacterium, assembly GCA_035529475.1. Taxonomy (GTDB): domain Bacteria; phylum Planctomycetota; class Phycisphaerae; order Sedimentisphaerales; family Anaerobacaceae. Next base: position 12,664 of record DATKWR010000542.1, read on the forward strand.
TTTGATGGCCGCATGACGGTCATCAGCCGACAGCCCATCTCACTGGAGCAGGCAGTCTCCCTGATCAACTCCATACTCAAGGAAAGGGGCTTGACGACCGTGCTCAACGGCAAGGTCCTCAAGGTCGTCACCCTGGAGAAGGCCAAGCAGGAGAGTGTTCCCGTCTTCTCCGGTCGCGATCCGGAGGCCGTCATCCCAAGCGATGATGTGGTGACTTATGTAATACCCGTTCGCTATGTCACCGCAACCGCGCTGAGGCAAAACCTGCAAGCTCTGCTTCCGGAATATGCCAGTCTGGAGGCCAACCAAGATGGCAATGCTTTGATCATTACCGACACCACGGCCAATATCAAGCGCATGATGAAAATTGTGGCCGCGCTGGACACCTACATGGCGACGGTGGCGGAAATCAGGGTTTTCCGTTTGGTCAATGCCGACGCCACCAGCGCGGCAAACATGATCAACAGCATGTTCGAGCAGAACCAACAAGGAAGCAGTCGTGCCGGGCGCGCAGGCCAGCAAGGGGGTGTGAATCCCATGCAAATGATGATGAACCAATTAGGTGGTGGCCCTGGCGGTCTTGGTGGAGGACCCGGCGGTTTTGGCGGGGGACGCGGCGGCCCGGGCGGCGGGTTCGGTGGCGCGCGCGGCGGCCGCTAACTCAAAGGGCACGGCAGAGCCACTGGGTCTGACGGCAGGTCGCGCGGATAGCTTCAGTCAGCTTTCAGACCGTAGAAGAAAAGAAATCGGGTCATTAAACACGGTTAACGCGAATATCCAAAAGCGTTTGGTTCCTAAGGAGACCATAGCGATGAAGACTCTCAGAACACTCATCATAGGCGCCATGTTGGCCGGCACGGGCATGTTGATGCCCTCTCATGGTTTTGCCCAACAAAGCACCGGCTTGCCGCCGCGAGCCGAGGCCGAAGACACGCCTGTCTTCACCGGCCGCGGCCAGGGAGACGAACGCGATGGCAGGCGCGCGGGCGCCGAGGACAGTAGCCCTGTCCAGGGCGGCGGTGGCGTCAATGTGCAGGTGGTGGCCACTCCCGACGAACGGACAAACTCCGTAGTCGTCAGAGCACCGGCCGAAATTCTGGATCTTGTGGCCCAGGTACTCTCGGCCCTGGACTCCACGACGACCCAACTCGCCAGCGTAAAGGTCTTTCAACTGAGGTATGCCGATGCCATGAATACGGCCCAGATCATCAATGAGCTCTTTGGCCAGGAGCAGTCCTCATCCCGAGACCAGGGAGGTTTCGACCGTACGATGTTCTTCGGTCCCGGGGGGGCCAGGCAGACAGCCCAGGAAGATAGCAAACAGGCCCGGGTCGCGGCGGCGGCCGACAGCCGCACCAACACCGTCGTGGTTGCCGGCCCGGAAGATCTCCTGCAAGTGGTGGCTGAAGTAATCAAGAACCTGGATTCTCAAATCCCCAATGTGGCCGATGTCAAGGTCTTCCATCTGGAATATGCCGATGCCCAGGACACGGCCGAACTGATCAACGAGGTCTTTGGGGAAAGCCGTACCTCATCGCAAACGACGCGATCCACCGGCCAGCAGAACCAGCAAGTGCAGTTCATGAGAGGCGGGCCTGGTGGAGGATTGGGAGGTGCACAACAGACCACCCAGAGCACGGGCGGTGTCTCGGATGTGGCGATTATTGCCTCGGCTGACTCACGCACGAACTCCGTGGTTGTCAGTGGTCCGCCCGAAACGTTGGCGATCATCACCGGCGTTGTCAAAGAGCTGGACGAGAATCCGGAGCAGGAGCGTAAAATCTTCGTCTATCCGCTCAAGAACGCCAGCGCGGAGAATCTCAAGGAGATCATTAACAACCTCTTCGCAGAGATGCAATCGCTCAACCAGGCCGGCAGCACGACCGGGCAGCAGTTTCAGGGCCAGCCGAGAAGCACGCAGCAGGCCGCACCGACTGCCCAGTCGTCCGATTCATCCGGCGGCGACGACCTCTCCGAGGATACCTATCTTGAGGCCGACACGAGCACCAATTCTTTGCTCGTGCTGACCTCGTCGAAGAACTATGAGCTGCTCAAGCCCATCCTTGACGAACTGGACAAGCCGGTCGGTCAGGTCCTGATCAAGGTGCTCTTTGCCGAGATCACCCACAGCGACGACGTGGACCTGGGCACGGAATTCTCCGTGTGGAATCTGCGAGGCTCCGGCGACAGCAACAATGTGGAATTCTCAACACGGTTCCCGCCGACGCCAACGAGCGGCCTGACGGCGACCGTGCTCGACAGAACGTTGGACGTCACCATTCGCGCGTTGCAGGAAACCGGCAAGTTGAATATCCTGTCCCGGCCCTACATCCTGGCCAGCAACAATCAGACGGCCAGGATCACCGTCGGACAGGAAGTGCCCTATGCCACCGGAGAGAGCCTGACAACCGGTCAATCCCAGACCACCACGGAGTACCGCGACGTCGGCATCATCCTGGAGGTCACTCCATCGATCAATCCGGACGGCCTGGTTAATATGACCGTCAGGCCTGAGATCTCCTCTACGACAGGCGAGAATGTTCAGATCTCGGAAAACTTGAGTCTGCCCGTCTTTGCCACGCGATCATCAGAGACGAAGGTCGCCATCCGCGACGGTCAGACCATCGTCATCGGCGGGCTCATGCAGGACGAGGTCAGGGAAACCGTCAGAAAGGTGCCGCTCCTGGGTGACATACCTCTCCTGGGCAACCTGTTCAAACGGACCATCAAAGAAAAGGACAAGACGGAATTGCTGATCTTCCTGACCCCGCACGTGGCCCCGGATGCCCTCGCGCTGGCACCCATCTCCGAGAGAGAACGCGGACGAAGCAACCTGCTCGACGACGAAAGCATCAGTGAGATCTTCAAGAAACACATGGACGCCATGGAGAACACCGATGCGGAAGCAAACGAGCCCTGAGAGCGCAGCGATGTTCCGGACGTGGTGCTGCAGGCTCATGTCGGCGGCCTTCGCTCGAGAGCCTCGCAATAATTACTATGCGCGATAGCATTAAGTTGGGCAACAACTGTTTAACGAGCGTGTGCCAGAATGGCGCACGCAAGCGGGATGATACACTCCAGTCGAGAGAGCGGACATAGCCGTTATCTTGGCATTAGTGTTGTCCATAAATAAACGTGGCCGAGGCGTCTTTG
>DATKWR010000543.1:0-5003 GCA_035529475.1 Sedimentisphaerales bacterium
GCGTCTGCCGCCACGCATAACGTGTACCTCGGAACGAGTTCCGGCGAGGTCCGCGCCGCCAATGCAGCCAGTCCCTTGCTGATTGGCCCGGCCCAAACGGCCAGCACTTTTGATCCCGGGCGTTTGGAATTGGGCCAGACCTACTACTGGCGGATCGACGAGGTCAACGCCCCGCCGGACTCGACAGTGTTCAAAGGCGAGGTCTGGAGCTTTACGACCGAACCGATTGGCTATCCTATCGACGGTGCGAATATCACCGCCACGGCCTCCAGCGCGGCCCAGGCGGATTTCGGCCCTGAAAAGACCATTGACGGCTCGGGACTGGATGAGAACGGCCTGCACTCGACGGAACCGAGGGATATGTGGCTTACCGACAATGAAGCGCTGGGGGCCTGGATCCAATACGAGTTCGACGTCGTTTACAGGTTGCACGAGATGTGGGTGTGGAACTCCAATCAAGCACTTGAGGGTTTTTACGGTTTCGGGATCAAGGATGTTACGGTCGAATACTCGACCGACGGCGTTGAATGGACGACTCTGGCCGACGTGCCTGAATTCACCAGGGCGCCCGGCGCAGATGGGTATGCACACAATACGACGGTTGAGTTCGGCGGTGCGGCGGCAAAGTACGTCCGGCTGACCGCGAGCAGCAACTGGGGAGGTCTGCTGCCCCAATATGGTCTCAGCGAGGTCCGCTTCTTGTATGTACCTGTGATGGCCAGAGCACCCTCGCCGGATTCCGGGGCTACCGACGTGGACCCGGATGTGACCCTCACCTGGCGAGCGGGCAGAGAGGCGGGTACACATGATATGTATCTGAGCACGGACGAGCAGGGAGTGATAGACGGTACTGTCCCGGCTATTAGCATGACCGAGGCGCGCTACAGTTCAGCCCTTGATTTGAGCAGCACGTACTACTGGCGCATTGATGAGGTCAACGATGTCGAGACACCCACAACCTGGCAAGGTGATGTCTGGAGGTTCTCAACGTCTGAATATCTTGTCGTTGATGACTTCGAGGCCTACAATGACATTAATCCGGGGGAAGAGGGCAGCAACAGGATATTTGAGGCATGGATTGACGGTTATGGAGTCGCGACCAACGGGGCGCTCGTGGGTTATGACCCTCCTGAGCCTTCTATGGAGACGGTGACTGTTCAAGGCGGCAGGCAGTCCATGCCGCTGTTCTACAGCAACACCGCCGGTGCCGCATATTCCGAGACCACGCACACGTTTGCCCCGCAGGATTGGACCAAGCATGGCATTCAAACATTGGTGGTGCACTTCCACGGCAGTCCGGGTAATACTGGGCAGTTATATGCGAAGATCAACGGTGTCAAGGTGGCCTATACCGGTGATCCGGCTGCCATGCAATTGTTCCGGTGGCAGCAGTGGAATATCGACTTGGCCTCGGTGAGCGCGGACCTCAAGAGCGTCACGACGCTGGCACTTGGGATTGACGGTAACGGCGCTGGCGGAACATTGTACGTTGACAACATTGTGCTGTATCGGTTGGCTCCTGAGGTTGTTGTTTCTTCGGAAGAAATCTGGATTGAGGCGGAGACAGCCGCGTCGATTACGGCACCCATGCAGACTTATGACGATCCCACGGCGTCGGCCGGGAAGTACATCAGCACGGACGAGAGTGTCGGTAACAGCAGTAGCAACCCGCCTGTCGATGGTATTGCGACGTACAGTTTCACCGTCGCGGGTGGAACCTACAGAATCAGCGCCCGCATGAAAGTTCCCGGCGGCAGTGACTCCCTCTGGGTCCGGATCCAGGGGGCAACCATCCCAGCCGAGACGGAGATCCACAGCAGTGGCTGGGTGCAGTGGAATGGAATTCCGGATACAGGCCGCTGGTCCTGGAGCGATGTCTTCAGCGATGACGATAATGAGAATGGAGTCGTGCTCTGGACGATGACTCCCGGCACGTACACGCTCGAAATCGCTTACCGTGAAGACGGCGCGCAGTTGGATGCAATTGTGATCTCAAGAATTGACTGAGCATCGTGGCCGGCACGGCTTGCTGCGAGGTGTGCGGGGTCGTATGAGCGCAGCGGGAGCGGCAACGGGATTCGTATTACTTCGGGGCCTGTACCGATTGATGCCGTGCGTGAACATAGAAAACTATAGCGGACGAAACCGGTTGTCGGACGCCAAAGATAGAGGGCATACCGAGATCGTCAAACTGCCGCCTGAGCATGGCGCAAAAGGATAACCACCGCGCGACAGCCGGGAGGCGGTTTGGAAAGAGAGTGGAACCGGGGGGCCTATATGGCCGGTGGTCCCTCCCATGCGGTACGAAAATCTTATTCCCCACGGCAATTTCCTCTATCTGGCATCGCATTGATCTGCCCCTGTTTGGGGTCCAGTTTGATGTTTCCGGATTCGTTCGTTTCAATGAACAGCTTATTGCCCTCTAACCGCACCGCCATAATGTCGTCTTTCGCGTCATGTATCTGAGTGCACACGACGTGCTTCTTAACGGCGGGCGTTTGTGTGATGGCCTGGGAACCTATGGAGGTGGCTCGGACCAGCCCCAGTGGGGCCAGGGGATCTATGGCTTCAATTGGTGGTTCAATGCGCCCATGGAGCCCAACGGCCCCCTGGCGTGGCCTGATGCCCCCGAATACCTGTTCATGGCCACTGGAATAAGGAGCTGTGTGTGGTCATTCCCAGCCGGGGAATCGTAGAGGCGGCACGTGGCAACTGGGGAACGCTCAATCCCGGCGATCCTAATGCCAGTATGAACCAGTACTTGAAGCTCTTAACCGAGGCCGCGATCATGCCGGTCAATGAACCACCCTCGTCTACGGATATGAAGGTGAACCTGATCACTAAATACCTGACCTAGGCCGAACAGCAGTGCAAGCCCATGCTTGAAATCGCCTACGAGTTAGAGGAAGTCTCCTGCACCCATTTTTATCAGCACGGGCTCAACGGCCTTGATGATGCTCATGGTTTCTTCATTAAGGAAGACGGTTGGGATGGTGACAACCGAGAGCTTCATAAGCACAACATCAAGCAGCAGGACGGGCTCGTCCGTCACGGCCTGTTCAAGTGTGATATCAGTGACATACCACTTGACGCAAGCATTGTCGAAGCCACGCTTCACCTGCACATCCATTCCCGGGAAGGCCTGATACGCGGGGCCTGCGGCATCATCGGCTTTTTTGAATGTAAGAAGGAATGGGACTGGGATTATGTGGACTGGCTCCAATATGATGATGGCCTGCCATGGGACGCTGAAGGTGGTGATTGCGGTGTAAAGATCAAGGACCTATGGGTGATTGAGGATATTAGAAACCAGGGGTACGGCATGACCATTAACCAGTTTCCCCTGGACCTAACCGATTGCGTGATCGCCCTGCAACACAACCGCATCATGGCCTTGAGTAAGAGCACGCCGGAGACAGATCCGAGCTTGTAGCCATTGAACATATCCGGGGACTTTAAAATCAGGACCGTCCGCATGATGCCCTATAACTCATTGAACAGTTAGTGTACTCAATGAACGTTGTCGATTAGTGAGTGACATTCACCATCACATAGGTAGATTCACGATGTCCATTGTAAGCATGAAGTCGAAGGGCTGTTCAGAAAAGCTACGAAGCGTGGCTGAGAGGTCGCAACGTGGATGCCTCAAAGAACAGTTCTGTGCAACAGGGATTTTAGTGTTTGACTTTGGGCGTTTCATAAGTGAACGCGCATTGTGCAGCAGCCAATCTCAGGTTAGGAACCATATTGGGCTTGACCAGGCAAGCTCTTTGTCTCTGCATTGTACGCGAGCGTAATACCAGGCCCTGGCCGCCTTGAGTGGGCGCTCGTCCGTCCATTCGACAGTGCACTCGAGAGTATTCGGTGATGTTTTGTACACGATATTGTTGTTCCGAAAGATCACCACTTCGACTATGTCGTGCATCGCTCTCGCTTCGACGGTGAATGAGATAGTACTGTCGTGTCCGTTGACCTTGTCGCCCATTATGGCGTCGCCGGCGCTGAAACGGAGGGCCATCTTGGCCCCCGACGTGCCGAATGTGTGACGAGCACGTAGGGCCTCGAAGATCTTTTCTCGCGTGAGCTCTTCTGCCCAGACGCCAGCCTTGCCCTTGCCGCCTCCATGGTCTGGGCTTGCGATCACACCGATGATAATACCCTTGTCCCAGGCATCCTGGAGATAGTGCCCGCGTCTCGGCTCACCGTGCGGCGCCTGGCGGGGACAACCAAGATATTCGTAGGACTCGCGAGCCTGGAATATTTCGGCTACCGGCTGCAATGTCTCGTTGGTGAAAGACCAGTCGGTTGGCGGGTTTCCGCTGCCTTTGTGTTGCCAGTCGGCCAGTTGATGGGGGATGCAGATGAACTCGATGCCCTTCAACTCTTCCCACAAATCGTCCGGGCTGATCTTGCCGTCGAAGGAATCATAGAATCTGCTGTAGTGCGGGTCAAGAAACACCAGGTTGCGATGGCCATATCCACCTGACGTGTAGTTCTTGCTGGATGTCCATTCCTGGGCCAGAAACGTGACAAAACGGCCGGGATCATGGTTGTAACGTGTCTGTTCGCCGTTCAGGCTCCATTGTTGTGGGTCGAAATTGTAACCGTGATCGGTCAGGGCGCAGAAGTCGAGCTTCTCGATGTCTCTCAAATTTGCGAAGAGGTCGTGTCCTGGCGGATTGTGCCGGCGGTTACAGACGGACAGATTTGTGTGATCGTGAAAATCTCCCCAGAAGAGAGTAAGTTTCTGCCCACCACGGTTCCATTGCTGCCTGGGCAGTTCAGCACTGCAAAGTTCGATCTTCTCTCTAAGGGAGAATTCGGTCTCGGGCATCTCAAGCGGGCATGTTTTTATTCTCTGGATTTCATCTGCGGCATCTCCGTCGTGCCTGCTGACGGTCACCTTGGACTTCCAGTCGCGATATCTCCCCCGTGTCTTGTCCCACCCTTGTGGAAGATCATCAGACTGTGTGGCTACAGACGCCACAGAATCCGTGGAGAAC
>DATKWR010000544.1:0-3126 GCA_035529475.1 Sedimentisphaerales bacterium
TCGGCTTCCAATAGCCGAACTGTGCCGGCGGCAGATAGGAAAAGAGCATGTTCGGATCGTTCCAAACGACCTCTTCCGCCTGTGTGCGGGTCGGGAGAATGTGCCGAACGGTGTAATTCGGATGCCGAACGCACTCCCGGAGGCCAAGGTTGATCGAAAGAGTCGTTTTGCGGGCGCGGCGGTGCCAGATCAGATGTGCGAACCGGGCGTGGCCTTCATCGAAAGCGCGAAAGGCCGCGATCTGGCCCGCGTGGGCGGTGTCGGTGAACCGGGCAACCGGGATTCTCGCGTCCTGCTGGATCATGGGGTTGTTTTAAGTTCCTGTTGGATATGGGCGATATGCTCAGTCAACTGTTCCGCCGCATTGGCCGACCAGACGATAATGCCGTCGCCGCTTGTCGTGAAAAGGCTGGCACTGATGATGTAGTCGATGATTTGCTCGCCCATCGTCTTGCTCATTGCCCTATATCTTCCTTATCGGACCGGGATTCTCGCGTCTGTTACCATGTCAATCCATCTTGTTCGGCGTCATGCCGATGCTCGCCAGCGCCTGATCCAGCAGGCTCCGGCAGTCCTTCCCTCGCTCGCCGGTCTCATGGTGAATCCGGGCCTTGGCCCACAGCGGCGTACCGGCCAGCCGTGCAATAACGTCCGTCCGGCAGAGCCCGCGGTCGGTCGCCCAGTCCGCCACGAAGTTTTCCCAGGTGTCGGGCATGTCTACCCTGTCGTTGCGGCCTTGATCTTGGCTGCGTCTGATGCTGCCTTGCTTGCCGTTATGGCCGCCTTGGTTGACTTCGCCTTGGAGATGGCCGCGCGAATGACGGTCTCCGCGCCCATCGCCTTGGCCGCCTCAGCCACGTCCGCCTTGATTGAGGGATTGGCTTCTCCGGCGGCGGCAACGGCCGTGAGAGCGAGCTTTGCCTGCACCAGCGATCGGTTCGTCCAGAGCCACCAACCCGCAACGCCCAGGCCGAGCAGGACCACCAGTGGGGCGATCCACGGATACGACTCGAACATGATCCCAAGGGTGATGAACGCGCCGCCCGTGGCACCTATGGCGATGCCCAAGGCAGTCATGTGGACGAAAAAGACCACAGCCACGCCAATCAGCAGCACTACCACGCCGATTCCGATGAGCACCAACGGGCCCTTGCGAACCACGTCTTTCCACTCGGCAATCGAACCGCCGGTGATACTTCCGCCCTGGCCTTCGCCAACGTCGTAATCGCGGGAACTGAACGATGGACTCTGGGCGCCCTTGTTCTCGTAGGGTTTCACGCCGGACAGGGCCTTGGAGGCGTCTTCCCACGGCCAAACCGGGACGGCGACCTTGCGCTGGTAGCCGCCGCTGTTGGCGTCGTAGGCTACGGCGGGCCTGGCTATCGGCGTGATCGCCAAGTCTTCCAGCGGCGTCGGCTTGTCGAGCGGTTGGGCAAGGGCAAGCGAACCGAGTGTCGCCGCGATAGCCAGCGCCAGAAAGAGGATGACGTACTTCATTTGGCACCTCCTTCCCCGACGGGCCGCAGGACATAGACCGGCTCGCGGTGCGTGTTCCGGTGAACATCCTTCCAAGTCCAGTAGCCTACCTTGATAAACTCCTGCCCATTGACCTTGTAGGTGTCGTCGGGATCGTTCGGGCAGACGGGCGTGGCCTTGGCCGACGCGCCGGTAACGGTCTCCGACATCCATGCGATACACCCCGGCATCAGCAGCGCCAGGCACAACAGCAGCAGGATCAGCATTCGTTTCATGGGTTGCTCCTTGTTACAGGGACAGGCTTGACGGCCTGTTTGATTTCCTTTATGTCGTTGGCGATCACGTCCAGTTTCACGCCGACCTCGGCCCGGAATTGCTCGTTGATTCTGATTCGCTGTTCGAGTTTGTCGGCGGTGGCCGACTGCATTGAGGTCAGTGTGACGAATAGGCCGATCAGGATGGCGACGAAGCCCGCGACCAGCGCCAGGTGTTTCGCGCCGCAGTTGGGTTTCTCGATTGCCATGATTATCTTCGTCCTTTATGCAACCTTCGTAAACTGGCCCAAATCAACCGGGGTCAACTGATACCCGCCGCCAAGACTCGTCATCCATGCGTTGACCGTGTTTTGCAATAAATGTAACGCCGTTCCCCACAACGTAGTAGTCACCACAGCCAGCAACACCAATTCGTCCAGGACGACCGCAAACACCGGATTGCCGGAATCCCCAGCCGCAATGTCTTCCCAGAACTCAAGGCGGCTTACTGTGCGTGGCATCCACCATTGCATGAGGTTTCTGGTAATTTCAGTGCCAGCCACCGATTCGGTCTTCGGTCCACAAATACGCCCCTCATGGACGAGAGCCTTCTCTTCCTGATCTAGAATCATCAGCGGAATGCCGTTGATGCGGGACAGTTCGGGGTACAGGTACACCACCGCATTAACAGTGCCAGAATCATCCTCAGGCGTCAGGGGCAGATACTCTTCCCAATCGGAAGGAAGAATCTTCGCAAACGAAATCCCTTCGGGTACGTCGCTGTCCAGAATGCCCACGGCCAGATCGGGGTAGCCATACGTGGCCCATGCGGGGTCATACAGTTTAGAGGTCATCGTGCGCGTGACCACTTGATTGTCTTGCGTAATGAATCGTATCGTACAGCCATCATCGAGCATGTAGTGGGCCGCGAAGAGCACGTGCCTGGGGCTGATTAGGACGCCCGCGCGCAATTGTGAACCGCCAGAGTTCCACGGCGAGATGCACGTCAGGTCCAGACCATATGCCCAACAAGCCGCGTCGCGCACATACGTTGGCGTTGCGTGATCCTGCGTCGAAAAAACAGTCAGCGTCTTGGTCATGTCAACCTAGAATCTATAGCACTTATCAGGCTGTTTCGGAGTCACAACTCAGTGTTAAGCGTCTGGACCGCGACCGCCTTTGTGCCGCTGGCGCAGATGCCGTACACGGCCAGTTGCGCGGGCTTGCCTTTCGCGGTGTATGAGTCACCAGGGGCCTCGGTTCCCGCCTTGCCGAGAGGAATACCCTTCGCGCTCTCGGCCGCGCCGCCAGCCACGTTCAGGTAGACCAACTCATCGGCCATATTGGTAATCTTGAGGTATTGCCGGGTCGCGTCGGCGGCGAGAATTGCGGTGCT